>JAWOGG010000116.1:0-30947 GCA_046497085.1 Orrella sp. | reverse complement strand
ATCCTGAATATGCGCCTGCAGCGCTTGACTGGTTTAGAGCAGGACAAGATCGTCAACGAATACAAAACCGTCATGGATACGATCTCGGACTTGCTTGATATCCTGTCAAAACCTGAGCGCATCACCACTATCATTTCCGAAGAGCTCGAGGCCATTCGGGCAGAGTTCTCAACCAGTGCCAAAGATGCGAGACGCTCCAGTGTCGAACACAACGCCACTGAGTTAGATACCGAAGACCTCATCACACCAACCGATATGGTAGTCACCTTATCGCACACGGGCTACATCAAGAGCCAACCGCTATCTGAGTACCGGTCTCAACGTCGCGGTGGCCGCGGCAAACAAGCCACAGCCACCAAAGAAGACGATTGGGTCGATCAGCTATTTATCGCCAACACGCACGACTTCCTGTTGTGCTTCTCAGACCGGGGCCGTTTGTACTGGTTAAAAGTGTGGGAAGTTCCACAAGGCACTCGCACCTCTCGCGGTCGACCGATTGTGAACATGTTCCCGCTGATAGATGGTGAAAAAATCACCGTGATATTGCCGGTTAAAGCATTCACTGACGACCAGACCGTTTTTATGGCCACATCGCGCGGCACTGTCAAGAAAACTCCACTGACAGACTTCTCAAACCCACGTAAAGCAGGCATTATCGCGGTCAGTCTCGATGAAGGTGACTATCTGATTGGTGCAGAACTGACCGATGGCCAACACGACGTGATGCTGTTCTCAAATGCCGGCAAAGCTGTTCGTTTCCAAGAAAACGACGTGCGACCCATGGGCCGTAATGCCCGCGGTGTGCGAGGTATGTCGCTAGAACCCGATCAAGAGGTCATTGCCATGTTGGCAGCAAGCGACGAATCTCGCTCGGTGCTGACAGCAACAGAAAAAGGTTACGGTAAACGAACACCGATTGCCGAATACACACGTCACGGTCGCGGCACCAAAGGCATGATTGCGATACAAACATCAGAGCGTAATGGCAAAGTGGTGAGCGCAGTGTTAGTCAGTCCAACTGATGACATCATGCTGATCACCAACTCTGGCGTTCTGGTGCGGACACGTGTCGATGAAATCCGTGAAATGGGTCGCGCCACTCAAGGTGTGACCTTAATAAGCGTCGATGACGGCAGCCGTTTATCTGGCGTTCGTCGCGTTGTTGAACGCGACGTCGAGATCATCGGTGACATCATTGATGAGTCAACGGCCGAAGGTCAAGAAGGCGATGGCGGGAATAACACCACAGAGCCAGGTGACGCTGAGTCATGAGCCAGCGTCCGTGGAACTTCTCGGCCGGTCCTTCCGCCCTACCTGAGCCAGTCTTACAGCTTGCCGCGCAAGAAATGATGGACTGGCATGGCAGCGGCATGTCGGTCATGGAGATGAGTCATCGCGGGGCCGAATTTACCGAAATCTGTGATCAAGCCGAAGCTGACCTGCGCACCTTGCTCAATGTGGGCGATGACTATGCGGTGATGTTCATGCAAGGTGGCGCCACCGCTGAGAATGCCATTGTTCCTCTCAACTTAATCGCTCACCGTGGAGAACCAAAGGCCGATTACTTATTGACTGGCAGTTGGTCGAAAAAATCTTACAAAGAAGCGACAAAGTATGGCGATATGGCCATTGCCGCTAGCAGCGACAGCGTCTGGGAAGATCAGGGTAAGGCTTGGCAACCCTTTTCCTGGGTGCCACCCGTCTCTGAATGGCAGGTGAGACCCGAGGCCGCCTACCTTCACCTGTGCAGTAATGAAACCATTGGCGGCGTTGAAATAGCGCATTGGCCGAGCCCTGAAAGCTTGGGCGCTGCTGACGTCCCCTTGGTGATAGACGCGTCCTCTCACTTTTTATCTCGCCCTATCGATTTTAAAAATGTCGGCATGCTTTATGCGGGTGCTCAAAAAAATGCTGGCCCAGCTGGCGTAACCATTGTGGTTGTCCGTCGAGATTTATTAGGTCACGCCCTACCCGTTTGCCCCTCGGCGTTTGACTATGCCAATGTGGCTCGCGAGCGCTCACGCTTTAACACCCCACCCACCTATGCTATCTATATCGCTGGGTTGGTGTTTAAGTGGTTACTAGAGAATGGCGGTTTAGAAGCCATCGAGAAAAAAAACATAGAAAAGGCCAAGACGCTTTACGACTTTCTCGATCAGTCGTCGTTCTACCAAGCTTCAGTGCACCCCGATCACCGATCGCGCATGAATGTGCCTTTCTTTTTGCCAGATAGCCAACTTGACGCGAGTTTTTTGGCTGGCGCAAAGGCGCAAGGACTACATCAGCTAAAAGGCCACAAAACAGTCGGTGGCATGCGAGCATCGATTTATAACGCCATGCCACTTGCAGGTGTGCTAGCTTTGATTGATTACCTCAAATCGTTCGAACGCGATCATGGATAAAGAACTTCAAACCAAGCTAGAACCCCTTAGAGAGAAAATCGACAGGCTCGATCACGAGATACTGGCGTTGATTAACGAGCGTGCCAAGACCGCTCAGGCAGTGGGTGATCTCAAGCACGAGCACCACGCCCAAGGCCCTGTGTTCCGTCCCGAACGCGAGTCACAGGTTATTCGCGGCTTACAAAACCAAAATGCGGGCCCAGTCACCCCCGATGGGATTGAAGCGATTTGGTCTCAGATCATTTCTGTTTGCCGCGGCTTGGAGCAAGACATTCGCGTCGCCTACCTAGGGCCCGCTGGCTCTTTTTCTGAGCAGGCTGCGTTTGAATATATGGGGCAAGCCATTTCAGGCGTTGCTTGTCCGAACTTTGATGAAGTGTTTCGCACCGTCGAATCACAAGGCGCGCACGTTGGCATCGTCCCGGTAGAGAACTCCACCGAAGGCGCAGTCAACCGCACTTTAGATTTGCTGCTCAATTCGCCCCTTCGCATTGTGGGTGAACACTCCATCTTGATAAAGCATTGCTTGCTGACCCAAACCGGCGCAATGGATAAAGTCACCAAGGTCTTAGCCCATCCTCAGGCCTTGGCCCAATGTCAGCACTGGTTAGGGATGAATCATCCGACATTGACTCGTGAACCAGCGGCAAGCAATGCCGAGGCTGCCCGTATCGCTGCTTCAGATCCGACTGTCGCCGCTATCGCGAGCGATATTGCTGCCCGCACTTGGCAGCTCCAAGTGGTGGCAGAGGGCATTCAAGATGACCCCACGAACCGTACACGGTTTCTTGCCATTGGCGCGATAGAAACGCTGCCAAGCGGGCGCGACAAAACCAGTCTGATACTAGCGGTGGCCAATGAGGCAGGCGCGGTTTACAAAATGTTGGCGCCATTTTCTGACAACGGCGTGTCCATGACCCGTTTTGAATCTCGCCCCGCTCGCAATGGTCAGTGGGAATATCATTTCTACGTTGATATTGAAGGCCACGAACAGGAACCCGCCGTGGCAAAAGCAATCGAAGAACTGCGCACACGATGTGCCTTCTTAAAAATTTTAGGCTCTTATCCGAGGCAATGATGACTGAGCAAGCCAAAAGCCTGATCGCACCGGAACACATCAAAGAAATCCGTGCCTACATACCTGGCAAGCCTATCGATGATTTGGTGCGCGAACTCGGCCTCAACCCCGCTGATGTGGTTAAGCTCGCCTCCAACGAAAACCCACTTGGGATGTCAACAGCTGCCAAACGAGCCATAGAACAGTCCTTGAACGGCTTGGAACGCTACCCTGACCCAGGTGGTTATCGATTAAAACAAGCGATTTCTGATCGTTTTAACATCCCAACAGACTGGATTACCTTGGGCAATGGCTCAAATGACATCCTCGAACTCGTTGGCATGGCCTTGTTAGAGCCGGGCTATTCGGCGGTCTATTCTGAATACGCTTTTGTGGTGTACCGCTTGGCAACGCAAGCCAGAGGGGCACAACACATTGTGGTTCCCGCCAAGGACTATGGTCATGATTTAGACGCCATGCTGGCCGCGATCGCACCCAACACGCGTTTGGTCTTTATTGCCAATCCAAACAATCCGACCGGGACGTTTCTCTCAAATGACGCCGTAACCGCCTTTCTTGAGTCTGTTGAACAACAACACGGCACCCGTGTCACCGTCGTTTTAGACGAAGCCTATAACGAGTACATACCTGAAGCAGAACGGGTCGATAGCCTGGCGCTGGTCAAACGGTTTCCGAATCTGGTTATATCTCGCAGCTTTTCTAAGGCATACGGTTTGGCGGGTTTGCGTGTTGGTTATGGCATCGCGCAACCTGTGCTCACAGAGTTGATGGCTCGGGTTCGGCAACCCTTTAATGTCAATTCCTTGGCGCAGGCTGCCGCTTCGGCCGCTCTTTTTGATGATGCATTTTTAGCCGAAAGCGCGGCTGTCAATCAAGCAGGAAAGCAGCAATTGCAGTCAGCCTTCGATGAACTTGGGTTGACTTATATACCGACGTCGGCCAACTTTGTTTTGGTGCGAATCAACAATGCCCTACAAGTGAACGAAGCGCTTTTGAAGCGCGGCGTGATTGTCCGCCCAGTTGGGTCTGATGGTCTGCCCGATTGGTTACGGGTATCCATTGGTCTTGAGCATGAGAACGCACGGTTTATTGAGGCACTCAAAGAGATACTGTCTGACGCCACGGATCAAGCATGAGCCAAGTGGACCCGACCTTTCAAATCGACACCCTAGCCATTGTCGGCGTTGGGTTAATTGGCGGTTCTTTTGCGTTAGCGTTAAAGCAAGCAGGGGTCGTAGGACAGGTGATTGGGGTTGGCAGGCAGGCAGCAACACTGAACAAAGCTCTTAGGCTTGGCGTGATTGACGAGATTGTCACGCCCGCAAAGGCTGCTGAAACGGCTGACTTAATCATGATCTCAGCACCCGTGGGTGCCTTCGAGGCTATCTTCGAGTCACTGGCACCGACACTCAATCCCAAAGCTCTCTTGACCGATGGCGGCAGCACCAAAGGCAATGTGGTGGCAGCAGCTACCAAAGCCCTTGGCTCCAAAATCACTCAATTCGTGCCAGCGCATCCGGTTGCGGGATCACATGAGTCAGGTCCGCAAGCCGCTCGCGCTGATCTCTACCGTGACAAACAAGTGGTGATTTGCCCGCTCCCAGACAATACAACTGCTGGCGTCGATTACATCAAACAAGCATGGCTTCACTGTGGCGCCTACTTGGTTGACATGCCCGTTGCCCAGCACGACGCCGTCTTAGCCTCGATTAGCCATTTGCCGCACTGGCTAGCCAGCCTCTATGTCACTCATGTGTCTCGCGATCGCCATGCGGCTCTTAACCTGCAAATGGCTGGCGCCGGGTTTGGCGATTTTTCTCGCATTGCCCAAGGGTCAGAAGAGATGTGGCGCGACATTTTTACCGCCAACCGCCCAGCGATGCTTGAACAAATCGACCAACTACACACCTTACTTGAACAAGCAAAAGCGGCATTGGTTGCCAATGACACGGACTGGATAGAGGCGATGTTGCGTGAGAGCGCCCAGGTCAGGCGTGCCTGGGGACAAGGTCAACTTCAGAATGAGAGCGGTGATGACTGCCTCTGATCGACTGATCTTAAGCCCTAGCCAACAGGCTAGCGGCTCGGTACAACTACCGGGGTCTAAAAGCATCTCTAACCGCGTGTTGTTGCTGAGCGCCTTGGCCAACGGTGTCACAACCATCCACGGCGTCTTACAGTCCGACGACACGCGAGTGATGCTAGATGCGCTCAAACAATTAGGCGTTAATGTCGACACACTTGCGCCAGATGTCGTACGTATTTCTAGTGCTGGGGTATTCCCAAACAAACACGCCGAGCTTTTTCTAGGCAATGCTGGTACTGCGTTCAGACCCCTGACGGCTGCTTTGGCGTTTGCCGGTGGCAACTACCATCTGAGCGGCGTCAATCGCATGCACGAGAGACCGATAGGCGATCTAGTGGACGCTTTGATTGCACTTGGTGCTCGCATCAGCTATCTGGGCACGCCCGGATATCCTCCTCTGGCGATCTCTGCCTCTCAAGCCAGTGGTCAAAAGGTACAGGTAAAAGGTTCTGTTTCTAGTCAATTTCTCACCGCGCTATTGATGGCGTCTCCATTGATCGTGGCCCAATCTGGTCAGGACTTAACGATTGAAGTCGTGGGTGAATTGATATCAAAGCCCTATATCGACATCACGATTAACTTGATGGCCAAATTTGGCGTCACCGTCGAGCGCATTCATGAAGACGGCCAAGGCCTTTTGTTTCGCATAAATCGAGCTTCTTGCTACCAAACCCCTAATCAGATCGCTGTAGAAGGCGACGCCTCTTCTGCCTCTTATTTTTTGGCGCTTGGCTTGATAGGTAAGGGGCCGGTTTCTGTGCAAGGGGTCGATGAGCACAGCATTCAGGGCGACGTCAAATTTATCGACACATTGGTTCATATGGGTGCTGTCGTGTCATATACCCCACAGACCATAACGCTCTCGGGATGCACAGTAGCCAATGGTGACTCGTTAAAAGCTTTTGACGCTGATTTCAACCTCATCCCGGATGCGGCGATGACTGCTGCAGTATTGGCCATCTATGCCGATGGTCCTTGTCGATTGCGTAATATCGGCAGTTGGCGCGTCAAGGAAACAGACCGTATTCACGCCATGGCCACTGAGCTTCGCAAGCTAGGCGCGCGCGTTGAATCAGGCGATGATTGGATAACTGTCTACCCCATCGCCCCAAATGCTTGGCAAGCGGCCACGATAAAGACGTATGATGATCACCGAATGGCCATGTGTTTTTCATTGGCAACGTTTGGTCCTGTACCTGTCACCATTGAGGACCCCGATTGCGTCGCCAAAACTTTCCCTGATTACTTCGATCAATTTCAACGACTCGTGTCATGATTCATCGCTTATCCACTGCCCCAGTCATCGCTATAGATGGACCTACTGCTTCGGGCAAAGGGACCATCGCCGCACGTGTGGCCAATGCGCTCGGATTTCATGTGTTAGATAGTGGCGCTCTGTATCGATTAACCGCTTGGGCTGTGCTTGATCAAGACGCGGACCCAAACAACATCGAACAGGTTGCCAACGTGGCGCGTCGCATGGACGTGTCTTTTAGTACCAAGAGTATTCGCTTGTCCGGTGTCGATGTCACGGAAGTGATTCGTCAAGAACATGTCGGCAACTTAGCGTCGCGTCTCGCGCCCCAGCCAGCGTTACGCGAAGCCTTGCTAGAGCGTCAACGCGATTTCCAACAACCTCCTGGTTTGGTTGCTGACGGACGCGACATGGGAACTGTTGTCTTTCCTGATGCCGCCCTTAAAATTTTTCTCACTGCCGATGCCAGAGCACGCGCCTCACGGCGCTGCCAGCAGCTAAGGGATCGCGGTGAAAATCCCGACGAGCAGGCGATCTTGATTGACTTACAAAAGCGTGACGAACGTGACACGAAACGCACAGTCGCTCCACTCTTGCCTGCGGCTGATGCGCAACTGTTGGACTCTTCGACACTAAGCATTGAACAGACCGTTGAACATGTGCTTGATTTGTGGCAATCCGCAGTAGCGAAAACTAAAAAAATATTATAAGATTCTTGCCTTTTTGGTAACTAAATAAAAGGCTTATCCAATGAAATCTTCGCTCATGTGCCACAAGGGTTACTACGGCTCCATTGAACCCTCCCTCTCCGACGGCGTCTTAAAGGGTCGTGCCCTGTTCATAGCGGATGAAGTGACCTACGAAGCCGTCACCGTGGCCGAGTTGCAACCGGCCTTCGAGCAGGCAATTGATGATTACCTAGAGAGTTGCCAAATGCAACAAAAGTCCCCTGAAAAACCATTCAGGGGACAATTCAACGTGCGCGTGGCGCCAGAGTTACATAAGTCCGCTGCCCTAAGAGCACAACAAGAACGCACATCACTCAATACAGTGGTAGTCAATGCATTAAGACAATACCTAGAAGCAGCACACGTTACACTCCTCGCACCGGAGCGCTGAGCACATCGATCAGCGTTTAATTGTTGCTTTTAGGGACCGCAAAATGACTACGCTGATTTTGTTTGATTTTGATGGCACGTTTGCTGACACCGCCCCAGATATGGCCATGGCCGCTAACCGCCTGCGTGAAAAGCGAGGGCTAGATCCACTGCCAGTGTCAGATCTACGCGCTTACGTGTCCATGGGTGCGCGTGGCATGATCAAAGCATCGTTGGGTATGGATGTCCAGCACCCCGAATTCGAGACAGCCAAAACCGAATTCCTAGCTGATTACGAAAAAAATAGCACCCGCGACACCAAGCTTTTTGATGGCATCCCAGAACTACTCGATCAGATTCGTGCGGCCGGCATGCAGTGGGGTATCGTCACCAACAAGTTGACACGCTACGCTGAGCCTATCGTTCAATGGCTAGACATGCCGGACTGTGCGGTCTTGGTCTGCGGGGATACTGTCGCCCATGCCAAGCCTCACCCACTGCCACTGCAACACGCCGCCCAACAAACCGGCTTCGAGGTCACCCGTTGTATTTACGTCGGCGACGATTTAAGAGACATACAAGCCGCAAAATCGGCTGGCATGGCCTCGATTGCGGCTGCTTATGGTTATTGCGGTGTCGAGCATCCCGTTCACACGTGGGAGGCTGACATCACAGTGGCGCATGCCAAAGAAATCTGGCCCGCTGTCGGTCAACTATGCCAAATGTCCCGTTAAAAAATTTATGTCCCTGAGGACAATTGCAGTTTCGCTACCCGTAAAGCCACGATAGTGGCAATAACGGCTTTGACCAAGTCACCTGGCATGAACACCACAACAGCCATTAATGCCTTCTCTATGCTCATGCCGGTGACCATGGCAAGCCATGGCACCCCAATCGCGTAGACCACGAGGGCACCACCAAAGACAGCCGCCCCAAAATTACGAGCAATCATCGCCGCTGAAGTCGTCTGACTTAAATCCCTTGCGGCCAACCAACTGACCACAAAGGCACCGGGAATAAAGCCCAGAATAAAGCCACCAGTCGGTCCTGCAAACACTGCCAAGCCGCCACGAGCACCCGGCAACACTGGCAAACCGACCAAAGCCAACACCACATAAAGCAGCAACGACAGCGCAGCAAGTCGTGGGCTTAGCAGTAAACCAGCCAACATCACACCGAGCGTTTGTAGCGTCAATGGCACGGGCACTAACGGCATGGGCAGCGGCGGAATGATCGCAAAAACCACCACTAGCGCGGTGAATAAAGCGACTCTTACCAATTCTTGTGTGGATAGGGACAATCGCCCAGATCTATCAGTTGTGGTCACAACACTCTCTCGTATAAGTAATTAATGATTAAAGTCTATCGTCTCGTTTTACGCCTCGATTAGCGACTCGTTTATTTTGATGTCCCTTAACGCAGCCCACCTCTGGCATCAATGGCATCGGCCAATTCATTGGTCCTTTGCAAAGTGCGCACTAGCATCGGTACCAAAAGGGCAATGGGATGACTGTGCCGCCCCCGTGCATACTGCGCTTGCCTAATGTCTTGCCACTGCTCTAGCAGCACCGGCATCAACCGCAAACAAATCCCAAACATGAGTGCAACCTTATCGGCCTTTACCCAACCACGTCGGTCAAGCGGCTGTAAAACACGCTCCACCACTGCCATCATTTCTGTCACCGGGGTTGCCGCCATCACGGCAAGAGCGAGTAGCAGCAACGCAATCAAACGCAGCAAGACAACCAGCGCTTGCGCCCATCCAGAAAAATATGCGATGTAGAGGGACAGCACAAGCAATGTCAAAAATGGCCAAAGCAGCGCTTGCCTAACCGATGTGAGCGAATTGAAACGCCAAGGCTGGCGACAAACAGACCGGATCATCGGCCATTGAACACTACCCCAAACCGCGGCCGATAGAATGGCCGCTATGGCCATCACGGCGAGGTTTTGTACCAACACTAAGCCCGTTCCAAGCACAAAGAGGCCTAGCAACTTATGAGCAGCCGAGCACCGGTGTAACCAAGACTCAGAGGGCAGGTTGGCAATCGGTGACGCGTTCATGCGTATTGAGTCCGATACCAAGGCAGTACTTGATCGGGCGGCCCATCCATTTGGATACTGGCTTGATCGATCACCAACACTCGATCAAAGCTCTCAAGCATATCCAAGTCATGGGTAATAACCAACAAGGGCTGTTTGAGCTCACGCAAAATGGCGAGCAAACGGTTGCGATACCGCAGGTCAAGTTGTGTGGTCGGCTCATCAAGCACCAGGAAATCCGGGCGCATACACAAAACAGTAGCCAGAGCGACCAGCTGCTTTTGTCCGCCAGAGAGGGTGTGAATGGCACGCGTCGCCAACTCTGCAATACCCAAGTGCGTTAACGTTTCTTCAATACGTGACTGGCGCACTTGCTTATCGGGCAGACTTGGCTTTAATCCAAAGGCCATGTCCTCTTGAACCACAGGAAAAACAATTTGGTTGTCGGGGTTTTGAAAAAGAAAGCCCACTTGTGCCCGCACCGAGTTCAAATTGTCTTGCACCTCAAGGCCATTGACCAACACACGCCCCTTCGAAGGGCGCACCAATCCATTCATGAGCCGCGCAAAAGTGCTTTTACCCGCACCGTTAGGGCCGATAATCCCGACTCTTGGCTCTGACAGATTAATATTGATGTCATGCAAGACCTCTCTGGGGCCCCGCTCGACAGCCACTTTGTGTAACTCGATTAACATGGTGGGTGAGGCTTCCGGCAACGAACAGCATATACGCTAGGGTCAAACCAACGCATTGGAACGAGGTAATGGAAAAAGTCACAAAAACCGAGCAGCAATGGCAGGCCGAACTAACGCCCGAAGCATACTACGTTACCCGTCAACGGGGCACTGAGCGGGCTTTCACTGGTGAGTTCTGGGATCATCGAGTCCGCGGCATTTATCGCTGCGTGTGCTGCCAAACCCCACTTTTTGCGTCAGACACAAAATTCGACGCCGGTTGTGGCTGGCCGAGTTACTTCGCGGCAATCGATCCTGACCGCATCGTTGAAAAGACTGACACGAGTCATGGCATGGTCCGAACAGAAGTGATTTGCAAGACCTGTGACGCTCATCTCGGCCACGTGTTTCCGGATGGACCACCACCAACAGGACAACGCTACTGCATCAACTCAGCATCCATGACTTTTGAGCCCATCGACGCATGAAAAAGTTTCTATTTGACCTGTTCCCGCTGATTCTTTTTTTTGCGGCTTATCGGTTTGCTGACATCTATGTGGCCACGGCTGTCGCCATGGTGGCAGCGGTTGGTCAGATCGCATACATCAAACTCTCTGGCAAACGCATCGAAGGCACTCATTGGATCAATTTGGTTGTGATCGTGGTCTTTGGAGGTGCAACCCTTTGGCTACAGAACGACGCATTCATTAAGTGGAAACCAACGGTTCTCTACTGGCTGTTTGCAGTGGTCTTGTTAGGTAGCCAATGGTTTAGTGGTAAAAACCTCTTACAAAAGTTGCTTGGCGAGAAGGTCACACTCACCGAACAGGGTTGGCGCGGCTTGAACCTGAGCTGGTCGACTTTCTTTATTTTTGCGGGCGGTATCAATTTGTTTGTGGCTTTCTCTGGACTATTCACGGAATCGCAGTGGGTTAATTTCAAAGTGTTTGGCTTAATGGGCTTATTGGTTCTGTTTGTGATTGCCCAGTCCATCTGGATGAGCAAACACATGATTGAATCTGACACCACAGAGGATGACACCACAAAGAAAATCACGACCAAAGACATCACCGGGGGCTAACTCGCATGGGCACTGAAATAGAAACGCAATTACATGAACGCCTCATGACACTTGAGCCCGAATTACTTGATATCGAGGACGAATCCCACCAGCATGTGGGCCATGCGGGCAATCAAGCGGGGGCAAGCCACTTCCGAGTCCGCATCGTGGCCGCCTGTTTTGAGGATAAGGGTACTGTCGCTCAGCACCGTCTGGTGTACGATCTCGTTAACGACCTGATGCCATTTCCCATCCACGCGCTAGCGTTACGAACTAGCGCGCCATCAAAAGGAACCTTATGAAACGTTTGACTATGCTTTTGGCTGCGGTAACTCTCTCAGCCCCGCTTTACGCGCAAAACATCGCCACCGTCAACGGACAGCCCATTGCGCAAAAAGACTATGACCAATTCATCGAATTGTTAGTCAGTCAAGGAACGCCTGAAACGCCTGAACTGCGCGCCCAGGTAAAAGAAGAGATGATCAACCGCGTGGTGATGGTGCAACAAGCTGAAAAAGTTGGCATCTCCAAAAAGTCGGTCATCCAAACCGAACTCGAACTGGCCCGTCAAGGCATTTTGGTCAGAGCGCTAATGGCTGACTATTTAGAGAAAAACCCCATCACTGAGGCTGACGTACAAGCCGAGTACGACAAACTCAAGCAAGAAGAAGGCGAAGCGTTGGAATACAACGTGCGCCACATTTTGGTGGAAGACGAAGAAACAGCCAAAAGCCTCCAAAAGCAACTGCAAGACAAATCAGCAAGCTTTGAAGACCTGGCAGCCGCCAACTCTAAGGACCCTGGCAGTGCAGCGCAAGGTGGCAGCTTAGGCTGGGCACAAGCTGATAATTATGTCGGACCATTTGCCGCCGCCGTACAAGCAACGCCCAAGGGCGAGATGACGGCAGCCCCGGTTGAAACCCAATTTGGTTGGCATGTCATTGAAGTCGTTGACGAGCGTCCCGTCGCCTTCCCACCGATGGCTCAGGTGCGCGAGCAACTTGAAGAAATGATGCGTCAGCAGGCGCTGTCAGATTTTCAGCGTGAATTACGCAGTGAAGCCACAATCAAGTAAGACGTCAAAAGTAGGGCATCAAACGGCTACACAAGTCGTCTAAAACAAAGGGTCGCCATGGCGACCCTTTGTTTTGTTTGATATTTTCTGTCTGATATTTTTATCTGATATTTTCCCTGATAGTTTTGTCGAATATTTTGGGTCTGACACCCCTACCCCGACGCCAACAAATCTCGCAAGCCTTGCTCGTCAAGAATAGTGACCTCTAGCTCCTGCGCCTTTTTTAATTTGCTACCGGCATCATCGCCTGCCACCACGTAAGAGGTCTTACGGGACACCGATCCGGAGACCTTCCCGCCTGCCGACAAGATAGCTTCAGCGGCTTGTTCTCGCGTCCAGTTGGGTAAGGTCCCTGTTAGCACAAAGGTCTGACCTGATAGGCTTGCTTGTTGTGGCCTGACTTCTGGCGCTTGAGGTTGAACCCCTTGCGCTAACAATGCCGAGACCACCTCACGATTATGTGGTTCAGAAAAGAAATGGGCGATGGACTCGGCGACCACTGGACCCACATCTGGAACAGCAAGTAAAGCGTCGACGTCGGCGGCCATCAAAGCTTCGATGGTGCCAAAGTGTCGTGCCAAATCCCCTGCGGTCGTTTGTCCAACATGTCTAACACCTAAGGCAAAAATAAAACGCTCAAGCGCAGGACGACGGGCAGTTTGTAACGCTCGCACCACGTTCTGAGCCGATTTAGTACCCATGCGATCATACGTGGATAGCTCAAGCGCTGACAGGGTGAACAAATCTGCCAAGGACTTCACACGTCCTCGGTCAACGAGTTGTTCAATCAACTTGTCGCCCAACCCATCTATATCGAGTGCCTTACGACTAGCCGCGTGAATCAGGCTTTGCTTGCGCTGGGCCGCGCAAACCAATCCGCCCGTGCAGCGGGCCACCGCTTCACCCTCGGGTTTTTCTATAGCTGAGCCACACACCGGACAGGCTGAGACCATTTGAAACCGACGTGCCGTTGTCGGTCTTTCCGCAATCACGGGGGCCACAACCTCAGGAATCACATCCCCAGCACGGCGAACCACCACCTTGTCGCCAATTCGAACATCTTTACGGACGATTTCGTCTTCGTTATGCAAGGTCGCATTGGTCACCGTGACGCCACCGACAAAAACTGGCGACAGACGGGCAACGGGCGTAATGGCTCCTGTCCGTCCGACTTGCAAATCGATCCCCAACAGCGTGGTGATGGCCTCCTCTGCGGGGAATTTATGGGCCAAGGCATAGCGCGGCGCACGCGCCACAAATCCCAGAACACGCTGTGCTTTAAGCGCGTTGACCTTATAAACCACTCCGTCAATGTCATACGGCAACTGTGCCCGCCGAGATCCCACCGCACGGTAAAAATCCATCAGACCCTGAGCCCCGTGTACACAAGCATGCTCATTGGCGTTAACCGGCAGGCCCAACGTTGCCAACCATTCGAGTACATCGGCATGATTGGCTGGCAATTCGCCGCTTATTTCGCCCCAACCATAAGCAAAAAATCGCAGTGGCCGTTGTGCAGTGATACGAGAATCCAATTGCCGTAAGCTTCCGGCAGCCGCATTGCGGGGGTTCACAAAGATCTTTTCTTGTCGCTGGGATTGTGCTTCGTTTAAACGCTCAAAATCAGCGTGATTCATCATCACCTCACCGCGAACTTCAAGCACATCGGGAGCACCTGATGCCAAACGCAAAGGAATGGATCGGATAGTACGAACGTTTGCCGTGACATCTTCACCCGTTTGACCATCGCCTCGCGTAGCCGCTTGCACAAGCTGCCCTGCCTCGTAACGCAGATTGATCGCTAAACCATCGAGCTTGAGTTCGCAGCTGTATTCAACCTGTTGCGTGGCATCGAGAAGACCCGCCTGACGTAAGGTATCGGTGACACGCTTATCAAAGGCCACCACCTCTTCATCATCAAAAGCGTTACCCAAGGACAACATGGGAATCACATGGTTGACCGCTGAGAACGCCGCCAGCGGTGTGGCGCCGACTCGTTGCGTGGGCGAGTCATCACTGGCTAGGCTGGGGTTTTGATCTTCGAGCGTCTGCAATTCGCGCAACAGCGAATCGTATTCTGCATCGCTGATAGTGGGCTCATCGCGCACATAGTAGGCTTGGTTGTGCTGATCTATCTCAAGTCGTAATTGATTGACTCGCTCTGCGACTTCAGTCGACGGTTGATGATCCGAAGCACCAGACATTACGCAAAGACCCGCCGTGCACGCTCACTTCCCGCTGGCAGACCCGCAGCTTCGAGCTGCTCATAGAGCGTTTGCAATTGCTCATCGATGGCCACTTCGGCGCCAGCTGCCAACGGTTTGCCTTGATCGTCAACGAGCTCAGCGCCCACTCTTCTGGCTAACTCTTGCCCAATTTCAAGCATGTAACCAAAGGCTTGCGTGCTGGCTGGACTACGCGGCACATCAAGCAGTAGCGTCAAACGGTCTAAACCGGCTAGGCTTTCATCGAAGGGTTCGTTATCGCCACGAGCCAGGGTAAAACATTCGACACCATGGTTTCCTATCCAAGCCAATCGTCCTGACTGTTCAATGAAACCCATGGCCTTTGCGCTAGCCATCACATCAGTCACCGCGCGTTGCGCCGAAAGCAATAGTGTCAATCCGACCTGCGCGTCGAGCGTGGCACAGGTGCTATCTAGGTGAGCCGCTCGATCCAAGACATCATTTTGCTCAGGGCCTTCAACGTTGCCCTCCAACTTTTCTGCCAAAGATTGCGCACTACCCCAAACCTGGGACCACTCAATGGCCGTTATCGCGCCGCTACGGTTGGCAATCAAAACAGCCAGTTGGATCGCTACGTACTCTGTACTCTCGCCAATCTCAGAGACCAATGCGCCATCGGTCGTTTGTAGAAATAGCCGCATTGACCGACGCCCATGGGCACGAAACTCTTGCAAACTAGGCAACAACGCAACGCCTGTCATCGGAGCCGGCAAATGCACTTCAATCACGACTTCGGCCACTGAGTCGGGTTCTGGAATGGGCCGACTAGTCATCAGGGGAGCTGATTGATCCGTTTGCTCAGATGAGGGTTCTGTTTCTTCTGCTACAGGTTCCAATCCCAAGTGGTTCAACCCAAAACCTGGCTCCTTGCGCGCGCTGACGTCCTGCTCCTCGCGTAACAGTGGGTCATCGTCGACAACCGGCAAGTTGTCTTGCACTTTTCGTCTAACGCGACGATCTTGCCACCAATTGAACGCTAAGACGGCCACAATGACGATGACACCGAGCACGATCAGGCTAATTTGTAACTCGCTCATGCTTTCCCCTTCCAATGAGCCCAGGTTTAGGCCGATACGGCCGCTAACTGTAATGCCGAATCGATGTCTACCGCTACGATACGCGACACCCCTTGCTCTTGCATGGTCACACCAATCAAATGCCGCGCCATCTGCATGGCAATTTTATTGTGTGAAATGAATAAAAACTGGGTTTGATCACTCATCCCACTCACCAAGTTAGCGTATCGCTCTGTATTGGCATCATCCAAAGGCGCATCAACCTCGTCAAGCAAACAAAATGGGGCTGGGTTGAGCTTAAACAAGGCAAACACCAAGGCCGTGGCCGTTAAGGCCTTCTCACCACCAGACAAAAGGTGGATGGTCGAATTGCGTTTGCCAGGCGGTTGAGCCATGACCTGAACGCCCGCATCGAGGATTTCCTCGCCCGTCATGACCAATCTGGCTTCGCCGCCGCCGAACAGTTTGGGAAACAGCTGCCCAAAATGGCCATTGACCTCATCAAAGGTCGTCTGCAACAGCTCGCGCGTCTCGCGATCAATCTTCTGAATAGCATCTTCAAGCGTTTCAATGGCGTTTTGCAGATCATCGTATTGCGACTGCAAAAAGCTTTGGCGTTCCCGTGCAGCCGCTAGCTCGTCTAACGCAGCCAGGTTCACTGCCCCTAGCGCCTCAATCTGACGGTTGGTTCTTTGCACCTCAGCTTGCAACCAAGTAATCTTACGCCAATCATCGGAGGCCTGCTCCTCAATGGCTTTAACCAGTGCCTCACGGTCGACGTTTTGCTCATCAAGTTGCTGAGCAAACTGCTCAGCCGATAACCGTGATGCCTGCTCTTGAAGTTGCAATTCCGTGATGGCATCACGCTGCGGCTGCAAAGAACGCTCTAGCGATAGTCGGGATTCTTCGGCTTCTTTCAGTTGGGCCGCCAAAGTATCCATTTCAATCCGCAAACGACCAAGTACGTCTTCTTTTTCAGCTCTTAAAGCCAAGGCTTCTTGAAGGCCATTTTCTGGGGTTTGTGCATCAAGCTCGGACAGCTCTGAAACGAGCGATTCAAATTCGGTCGTGGCCCTGGCCTGCTGGTCAGTGGCGAGCTGCCGGTTGCGCTCTAGCTCCGCAATTCTGGCTTCAGTTCCGCGTCTAGCGAATACACCCTCTTGCTCAGCTCGCTCGCGCTCTCGCAACTGTTCACGGATTTGTTGCGCCTGTTCGGCAAGTGCCTCACCCTGAATTTCTGCCTCTGCAAAGACACCTTGTTGCTCGGCGAGTTGTTCGTCGAGTTCGCCGAAAGCTTGCTCGGCCTCATCGCGTTGCTCTTGCAAAGCTTGTGCTTGACTCGCCAACTCAGCCAAGTCCTGATCAAGTTGCTGCGACCGTTGCGAACGTTGTTCGGTTTCCTGTTGAAGTTTGGTGTGCGCCAATTGCAATTCGTGAACCCGCTGAGTCACTTCCGAGACACGCTGTCGCGCCGGTACAACCGCAGCTGAGGCCTGTTGCCAAGCCACCTCAGCTCGGGTGGCATCACCGCGGGCTTGCTCGGCAATCAACTGTTGCGCTTTGACTTCTCGCTGTAAGTTCTCGATGTCTTGTTGACGCGCCAACATGCCGGCCTGCTCTGAATCAGGGGCGTAAAAACGAACCGAATGGGCATCAATCAGATGCCCCCCCTGCACCACCCAAGCACCACCCGGTGGTAATTGGTCACGCTGGGCAACAGCGTCGCTCACGCTTTTGGCGGTGTAAACGTGCCCAAGCCAATTTTGCAACAACGTTTTTAAACCTGGCTCAGAGGTTTGCACCAATGAAGACAGCGGGGTTAGTCCCGCGTTTTCGGACGGTGGAGCGGCAGGCACCGGCGCCTGAAAAAAAGCCAGACGGGCGGGCGGCACATCGTCGGCAAACGCTTGGGCCCAAGAGAGTTGACTGACCTCAACACCTGTCAGCCGTTCATTCAATACCGCCTCTAGGGCCGACTCCCAGCCTTGTGTGACGTGAATTTTTTGCCACAACCGTGGTAGTTGTGCCAGCTCGTGGCTGGCAAGCCACGGCTCTAACGTCCCCGACTTCTGTACGTCTTCTTGCAACCTGATTAAGGCAGTCAAACGTGCCTCGAGCTGCGACAACGCACTGGCTTGGGCTTGCGCCTTATCTCTGGCTTGACTGCGGTGCTCATCAGCCTCTGGAAGGGCTGCCTCCAAGTCTGCCAATACCGCCTGCGCCTCTTCTAGCTGCTGATCGGCCGCCCCTTTGTCCCCTGCTAAACGTTCAAGCGCCTGAGGATCCGGCTCTGCCGACTCTTTACGCTGAGCCTGTAACCGCTCCTGGCGCTGCTCTATGGTTTGGAGTTGACGCTGGGCGTCATTTAGCCGCTGTGAGACCAACGCCATGTTCTGCTCTAACTTGGCTAAAGCACTTCGCATCTGATCACGCTGTGCCGCAGCTTCTCGCACCTTCGCCTCAGCAGCTGGCAGCTGCTCTTGTATGGCCGCCGCCGCTTCCTGAGCTTGCTCTAAGGCAATGGCTTGCGCTTCGAGCGCCCCCTGCTCAACCTCTAGTTGTTCGCTACAGTGGGCAATTTGAGCGCGCCACTCTTGCTCTTGTGTTTGTAATTGCCCGCGGCGCGTCTCAATACGCTGTCGTGCATCGACAATATGTCTAATTTCGGCTTCCAAACTGCTGACTTTGGCGTTTACTTCGTAAAGTGCGCCTTGTGCCGAATGAACCGCATCGCTCGCGGCATAGTGAGCTTGTCGTCGCGTTTCCAGCATCGCCTCTGATTGACGCAACTTAGCCGTCGCCTCTTCCAAAGCAGACTGAGATTGCTCGATTTTTTGAAACAAGCGGGCCTTGTCATCATGGGCCGCTTTCTCGCGCCAGTACCACAGGGCGTGTTGCTTGAACTGCCCCTCTTCCTGTAATGACCGATAGCGGGCAGCCACTTCTGCCTGGGACTCCAACTTTTCTAATTGGGAGGTGAGTTCGCGCAAGATGTCATCGACGCGGGTTAGGTTTTCGCGGGTGTCGTGCAGGCGATTCTCAGTTTCGCGGCGGCGCTCCTTGTAACGCGATACGCCGGCAGCTTCCTCCAGATAAACACGTAACTCCTCTGGCCGAGCCTCAATCAAACGGCTGATCATGCCTTGACCAATGATGGCGTATCCGCGTGTACCTAAGCCAGTGCCCAAGAAAATGTCGTGTACGTCGCGGCGACGCACCTGCTGATTGTTCACGATGTAACTACTGGTGCCATCGCGGGTCAAAACCCTTCTAACCGAAATCTCACTGAAGGCACTCCACTGACCAGCGGCACGGCCGTCACTGTTATCAAAAACCAGCTCAACCGAGGCGCGACCGGAGGGCTTTCGATCACCGGACCCACTAAAAATGACATCCTGCATCGATTCGCCGCGCAATTCAGTTGCGCGCGTTTCGCCAAGCACCCATCGAACAGCATCGATGATGTTGGACTTGCCGCAGCCATTAGGCCCGACCACGCCCACCAATTGACTCGGTGTAGGGATGACAGTCGGATCTACAAAGGATTTAAAGCCAGAGAGTTTTATTTGTGTAAGGCGCACTTTATCTCACGGTAATAATCACTTGTGTTCGAATAATAACTCACAGTGACACAAGCTTAGGGCTATACTCAGCCGCTGTTTCTATCGGGGATTTTCCTGTGACTCGAGGCTTTTATTTGGTCATGGCCGCGCAAGCGTTGTCGTCCTTAGCCGACAACGCCTTGTTTATTGCCGCGATCGCATTGCTGCAAGAGCTGCACGGACCCGATTGGATGGCACCGATGATGAAGTGGTGGTTTGCTGCCACTTACGTTATTTTGGCGGCGTTTGTGGGCGCCTTTGCCGACTCTTTCCCCAAGGGACGGGTGATGTTTGCCACCAATGCCATTAAAATTCTCGGTTGCCTAATCATGTTTTGGTACGGGTTGTTTGGCTTGTCAGAAGCCGGGCAGATTTATCTCGTAGTCGGCGCATTTGCTTTAGTGGGCGTAGGCGCAGCCGCCTATTCACCCGCCAAGTACGGTATTGTCACCGAAATGCTATCGCCACTTGACCTAGTTAAGGGCAATAGCTGGATCGAAGGCCTAACGGTTTTATCCATCATTTTGGGGACCGTGCTTGGAGGTCTATTGATTTCTCCAGCAGTGTCTGATTTTCTGCTTAAACACGAAACCCTAGCGACTATCGTACAAACCCCCGCCGAGGCTGCAATTTTGTGTATCGCCTTGGTCTACGCTGCAGCCGCAGCCTGCAATTTGCTGATTCCATCTACTGGTATTCATTACCCCAAGCAACACAAAAACCCGCTACGGCTCCTCAAATCATTCGGCGGTTACGTACGCATCCTCTGGGGTGACCGCATCGGCCAAATCTCGCTCGCGGTGACCACACTTTTCTGGGGTGCTGGGGCAACACTGCAACTCATAGTGATTGAATGGGGCAAAAGTCACTTAGGCTATCGCCTCGATCAAGCCTCCATTCTTATGGGTGTCACCGCATTTGGCACCATTTTTGGTGCAGTGTTCGCTAGCCGCGTATCCCTACGCAAAGCACTTGGCGTGTTACCCATGGGTGTGATCATGGGTCTGGTGGTGTTATTGATGCCTTTGGTCACCGCGCAATGGGAGGTCTACAGCCTATTGCTCGTCATTGGGGCACTGTCGGGGTATTTTGTGGTCCCGATGAACGCGTTGTTACAACACAGAGGTCACCTGCTGTTGTCGGCTGGGCACTCAATTGCCGTGCAAAACTTTAACGAGCAACTCAACATTTTGCTGATGCTTGGCACCTATGCCTTGATGCTACGCCTAGATTTGCCAATCAACACGATCATTGTCATATTTGGCGTGTTGGTTGCCGTGATCATGTTCGTCATCATGCGCTTTAGCCACAAAAACCTGAAGAAACACCCCGGCTTAATCGATGAAATTGGCAAGCATGGGCATGGCACTGCTCTCTAACTTCGCCACAAAACCGAACGATTGTCGCAAAAGCACTCCATCTCCGACTCTGTCGTAACTACTCGTTAGCGCTAACTTTGCGCTCTCAACTTTCCGTCCTATACTCGGAACCATAAAGGTAGCCTGAGTACACATTTCAGTAACATCCAAAACACTACCTTTAGAAGTTAATGTTCATGCATCGGAGAAAATCATGAAACTATTCCTTTCAGCGGCCGCTTTGGCTCTAGGACTGTCGGCAATGCCTGCCACAGCCCAACAACCCACGCAATTCATCACCATCGGTACAGGTGGCGTCACTGGCGTTTACTACCCGACCGGTGGTGCCATTTGCCGCATGCTGGCCCGCACACGCTCAGAGCATGGCATCCGCTGCGGTGCTGAATCCACGGGCGGTTCGGTTTATAACGTCAACGCAGTGCGTAACGGTGAACTCGAATTCGGCGTTGCCCAATCGGACGTGCAATTCAAAGCCTTCAACGGCGTTGATAGTTTTAAAGAGCAAGGTGCTAACCCCAAGTTGCGTTCGGTGTTTTCTGTTCACCCCGAGCCATTTACCGTTGTTGCCCGCAAAGACGCCGGCATCAAGACCTTTGAAGACCTCAAGGGCAAGCGTGTCAACGTAGGCAACCCAGGTTCCGGTCAGCGCGACACCATGGAAGTGCTGATGAAGCAAATGGGCTGGACCATGGACGACTTCGCACTGGCATCCGAGTTGCAAGCCGCTGAGCAATCGCAGGCACTTTGCGACAACAACATCGATGCCATGGTGTACACAGTAGGTCACCCAGCGGGTTCCATCAAGGAAGCCACAACTGCGTGCGATTCGGTGTTGGTCACAGTCGATAATCCAAGCGTTGCCAAGTTAGTTGAAGACAACCCTTACTATCGCACCGCTGTTATCCCAGGCGGCATGTATCGTGGCTCTGACGGCGATACCAACACCTTTGGCGTTGGTGCAACCTTGATCACCAACGAAGATGTGCCCAACGAGGTGGTCTACGAATTAGTGAAAAGCGTTTTCACCAACATGGATCAGTTCCGTTCGCTGCACCCAGCCTTCGCTAACCTAGATCCTAAGCAAATGGCATCGGATGGCTTGTCAGCACCCCTGCACCCAGGTGCCGAGAAGTACTACCGTGAAGCCGGCTTATTAAACTAAGCCTCGTGACTCAATAACTGGGGCAAGGATCATGGCTCGCCATGTCACCCTTGCCCCAGTTTTGTTCTAAGCCGCCACTATTTAAACAAACGGCGCCATCCCCAGTTTGCCACTTTGGGGACCACCTTTTGTCGTAGAATCGCACCGCACACTGTGATTTCATCATGACCGAAACGACTCCAGCCCAAAGCCGTCAATTTAGCGATGACGAGTTACAAGATCTTGTAGCCAGCACGGACACGGGCGCGCGCCAACCTCGGCGCAGAGCAATCGCGATATTGATTGCGACCCTAGCTTTCTGTTGGTCGCTGTTTCAATTGTGGATCGCCCAGCCGCAGATGTGGTTTGCAGAGTATTTACCGGTCTTAAATTCTTCTCAAACTCGCCCAGTGCATCTAGGGTTCGCCGTTCTGCTGGCCTTCTTGGTTTATCCAGCACTTAAATCGTCTCCTCGTGATCGCATACCCGTGCTCGATTGGTTACTCGCCATTGTCGGCTCAGGCTGTGCTTTCTACGTTTTCTTTTTTTACCGGGAATTAGCGGTCACTGCCCGCTCAGGTTTGCCCGAACAGTCACAACTGATCGTTGGCGCTATCGGTGTCTTGTTGCTCTTAGAGGCCTCACGCCGAGCGTTAGGGCCAGCCCTGACCGTGGTTGCCAGTGTCTTTCTCGTCTATTCCTATATGGGTGAAGGATGGCTTATTCCAGACATCATCGCTCACAGTGGACTTACACTAAATTCGATCATCAATGCGCAATGGCTAGACACCGGCGGCGTATTCGGCATTCCCTTGGGCGTTTCCACTGCTTTTGTCTTTTTGTTTGTGCTGTTTGGCTCGATGCTAGACAAGGCGGGCGCAGGCAATTACTTCATTCAGCTTGCCTTTGCGGGCTTGGGTAGCCTTAGAGGTGGACCTGCCAAAGCCGCCGTGGTTGGTTCCGGCATGACGGGCCTGATCTCTGGCTCCTCAATTGCCAATGTGGTGACCACCGGCACGTTCACCATCCCGTTGATGCGCAAAGTAGGTTTCAGCGCGGAGAAAGCAGGCGCTGTCGAAGTCGCGAGTTCCGTCAACGGACAAATCATGCCCCCCGTGATGGGAGCAGCAGCGTTTTTGATGGTGGAGTTTGTCGGCATATCCTACCTTCAAGTCATTAAACACGCCTTCATTCCAGCCGTCATTTCTTACATCGCGCTGGTTTATATCGTGCACTTAGAAGCGTTAAAGCAAGACATGCCGGCGCTCGGACCCGCCAAAAGCCTTACCCGCATGTTTTTAAATACATTGCTAGGCTTTGTGGTGGCTGGCGCTCTTTTTACAGGTGCCATCTACGGTATTAGAGGCTTACAAACCATTGCACCCAGTGTTGCCGAACCCATCATTTTGTTAATCGTTCTGCTGCTTTACGTGCTCGCAGTCCGTACCGCGGCTCAACGTGATGACTTAAGTCCTGACCAAACCTTAAGCGACGTCACTAAGCTACCCACCATGGGGCAAGTGTTCCCCACTGGCTTGCATTTCCTCTTGCCTATCCTTGTTCTGGTTTGGTTCCTGATGGTAGAGAGGCAATCGCCAGCCAAGTCGGCGTTTTACGCTGTCGCAACGATGATTCTAATCATCTTTACCCAGCGGCCATTAAAGGCGTTCTTTCGCCGCACATCACTGACAAAAGCCCTTAGAGAAGGCGCAAAGGACTGGGTTGACGGCATGATCGCCGGTGCGCGCAACATGATCGGTATCGGTGTCGCCACTGCAGCGGCTGGCATTATCGTGGCAACCGTGACTCGCACACCCATCGGTACTGAGCTCGCAGGTTTGGTCGATGTTTTAGCGGCCGGCCATTTGATGCTGATGCTGTTACTGATCGGTTTGTTTTCTTTGATTTTGGGTATGGGTTTGCCCACCACTGCCAACTACATCGTCGTGTCATCACTGATGGCTTCTGTCGTGGTGACACTTGGTGCACAAGAGGGGCTGATTGTGCCGCTCATTGCGGCACATTTGTTCGTTTTCTACTTCGGCATCATGGCCGATGTCACCCCTCCGGTTGGATTGGCGAGTTTTGCAGCGGCCGCCGTGTCAGGTGGCGACCCTATCCGCACTGGCTTTACGGCATTTTTCTATTCCTTGCGAACGGTTGCGCTGCCCTTTTTGTTTATCTATGATCCGACCTTAATTCTTTACGGTATCGACCTAGCCACTTGGCCTGGTATCTTCCAAGCCATCTCAGTCTTTGTGGTGGCAACATTTGCCATGCTGCTATTTGCCGCTGCGACTCAGGGCTATTTCCTAGCGCCTTCAAAAATGTGGGAAAGTGCCGCCCTGCTTTTGGTGGCGTTTACCCTATTCGTTCCTGGATTTTGGCTCAACCAAGTTCAAGACCCATTTGAGGAACGCGCCCCCAACCAACTCACTGAACTGGTCGATCAACTCGAACCCGGTCAAAGGGTACGATTTGTGGTGCAAGGACCATCCTTCACCACAGGCGAGCAGACGCGCTTAACAATATCGCATGTCGTGGCTGAAGGCGACCCAGCCACTGACCGCCTGCAGTCGGACGGGCTTCTGACAATGCCTGAAGAGGATCGTTTGTTCCTCGATGAGCCAGTGTTTGCTTCAAGTTACCAAGAGCAACTGGACGACTTTGATTTTTATATGGATACTCGGGTTGAGGTGACCAGCGTACAGGTGGCAGCCGAGCGTCTGCCCAAGCAGCTTTTCTATCTACCAGCCTTGTTACTTTTGGCGTTGGTTATCTTGTTGCAACGCCGTCGACAAACCAAACCGGCGTTTTAGGGAGCACTGCCATGCCCAAAACCGTATTGCTCGCCATTGACCTTTCAGACCCCAAGAGCAGCAAGAAAGCACTCGGTGGGGCACTGGAAATCTTGAATAAAGATGGCACGCTACATGTCGTGTCAGTACTGCCCGATTTCGGACTGGCGCAAGTGTCTGGCTATTTTAAAAAGGATTTTGAGAAGCAGGCGTTGCTCAAGCTCGGTCACGAGCTAGAAAAATGGACCCAAAACAATGTGCCTGAGAACATCAGCGCACGACCCCATGTGTTGCATGGGACGGTTTATCATGAGGTCTTACAAGCCGCCAAGAAATTAAAGATTGATGTCATTGTGCTTGCTGCCCATAGACCCGAGCTCAAAGATTATTTTCTAGGACCCAATGCCGCTCGCATTGTTCGTCACGCCAAGCAGTCTGTCTACGTTGTCAGGAACTGAACACACCATGTCTAATCATATTTTTGGTCGTACCACTCGTGGCACCTTACCCACCGCCGTTAAGGGTGACGGTTGTTATTTGATTGATTCGAACGGTAAGCGTTATTTCGATGGATCGGGTGGTGCTGCGGTGTCATGCCTAGGTCATTCGGATCCACATGTTAGACAGGCCTTGCATGCGCAGATTGATCAGCTCGAGTTCGCTCACACTGGATTCTTTACCACTGAGCCTGCTGAGCACTTAGCCGACCGATTGATTGAGAAAGCTCCTGAAGGTCTAGATCGTGTTTACCTAGTATCGGGTGGCTCGGAGGCCGTCGAAGCATCCATCAAGTTGGCGCGACAATACTTTTTAGAGATTGGTGAACCCACGCGACATCGCGTGATTGCACGGCGCCAAAGCTATCACGGCAATACGCTAGGGGCTTTAGCCGCTGGTGGTAACGAATGGCGCCGCGCCCAGTTTGCACCGCTTTTGGTTGACACAACTCACATCTCTCCCTGCTTTGAGTATCGAGGTAAGCGTGACGACGAAAGTCAGTATGACTATGGGCAGCGCGTGGCCAATGAACTCGAGGAAGAAATACTGCGGGTTGGCCCAGAGACTGTCATGGCTTTTATGGCTGAACCAGTGGTTGGCGCCACCGCCGGGGCAGTGCCCGCCGTGCCGGGCTACTACAAGCGGATTCGTGAAATTTGTGACAAATACGGTGTCTTGCTGATTCTAGACGAGGTCATGTGCGGCATGGGCCGCACGGGACACCTGTTTAGCATTGAGGCTGATGGCGTGAGCGCCGACATGATCACCATTGCCAAGGGCCTAGGTGCTGGTTACCAACCCATCGGCGCACTGCTTGCCAGTCAAAAAATTTACGACGCGGTGGCCACTGGATCGGGTTTTTTCCAGCACGGCCATACTTATCTTGGACATCCGATCGCAGCCGCTGCGGCAAATGCGGTGCTCGATGTCATTTTTGAGCAGAACTTGCTGGCCCGCGTTCAAGAACAAGGCACCAAGCTCGATGCCGCCTTACGACAAACCTTTGGCGATCATCCTCATATCGGCGACATCCGAGGCAGAGGGTTGTTTCGGGGTATCGAACTGGTTGCCGACCGCGCCACCAAAGCGCCTTTTGATCCTAGCTTAAAACTACACGCCAAAATCAAAGCCAATGCCATGACTGAAGGGTTGATCTGCTACCCCATGGGCGGCACTATCGACGGCCAACGGGGTGATCACGTGCTGTTGGCGCCACCTTTCATCATTAGCGACGAGCAGATTGACGAAGTGGTCAGCAAACTACACCGCGCCATTGATACGGCCCTAGCCAGTTAAGGCTTGACCCTTAGGAAGGCCTGTGCTCGTTTGAGGTCTTCCCAAGCGAGACGCTTATCGACTGGACGACGCAACAAATAAGCCGGGTGATAGGTCACTACCACAGGTATAGAACCGATTGATGGACCCAAAACCTGGCTTTGTTGTCGCAGTTTTTGTAATGGCTCGCTGGTTTGCAATAAGGCGTGAGCGGCAAACCGACCCATCGCCAAAACCACTTTGGGCTGTAGCAAGGCGATTTGCCGATGCAAGTACGGCAAGCAAGCGGAGATTTCATCTTCGCGGGGATTGCGATTGGCAGGTGGTCGGCACTTCACCACGTTGGTGATAAACACTTGGGCCGATCGATCCAAGTTAATTGCCCGTAGCATGTTGGATAACAACGCCCCAGACCGTCCCACGAACGGTCGTCCCTCCAAATCCTCTTGCTCTCCCGGCGCCTCACCAACAATCACAAGATCAGGCGTGTCACTACCCTCACCCGATACCGCATGGGTCCGTTGCTCACAAAGGCCACAAGCCTGACAAGGGGTGATTTTGGCGCGCAAATCATCCAAACTCAAACCAGACAGGTCACCCACCGACTCACGAACCCCTGTCGTCGTTTTCTTAGCCGTTTGACTGCCTTTCAAAGGCTTAATGAGGGCATCCACGCGAGCGGGGCTCTCGGATTCAGATGTTTCCAAACGACTGTCGGAGGTGGTGTCTTTGGCGTGAGCAACGGGCTCAGCCGTTGTAGCGCTGGCCGCGAGTGTCGGCTTTTTAGTGGGCTGCCCCACAATCCAAGGTACATCAACGCCCATGGCGGACAACCACGCTTTCTGAGTCGCAGAAACGGGGACTGCCAACACGGGTTGGCGGGCAAACGCAGGGGTCGATGTCGGTTTAACCATGGATCGTTCTCTTCGCTCTCTTAAAACTCGCCAAGCCAACGAGCCATCACGATAGCATCCTCGCGTTGGCTCCTAGCTGCCGGATAGTACCCCTTACGCCGACCAATCTCTTTGAAGCTTTTATCTTGATAAAAAACCAATGCACGTTCGTTCGAAGGACGCACTTCTAGCAACACGCGCTCTACGGCGACCGACTCAGCGGTCCGCAAGACCTGCTCTAGCAACATCGAGCCCACACCTTGACGCCTCACCTCGCTTGAGACAGCGATCACCAGCAGATGCAGTTCGTCTGGGGTAGGCATTGCCACACAAAACCCGATCACGCTGTCTTGTCTTCTAACAATCCAAGCCGGGTAACCCGCTGCAAGCGCATCCTCAAAATTGCGACGACTCCACGGAAATGCTTGTGACTGTAGTTCCAATTCAACCACTTCCCGTAAATCGGCGCTAGACATGGGGAGCAATAAGTCTGTTTCAGGCGCCGCTACCTTTGGATTACCGCCTAAACCTTGACCCTGCGCCCGCTCTTGGGCAGTGAAAGCCACCTTATCGCGAAGATAAAGCGGCAAAGCCCGCTCAGGAGCAACAGTCTGTCCCTGTTGCCAGCGCTTATAGCCCACTTGAGCCACACCATTGGCCGTCGGCAAAGCACTATCATCTCGCTGCTGAACCGCTAAGCGCATCAGACGTTGCATGCCCTCTTCAGGCAAGCAACGTGTCACCACTTGCCATCCCTGACCAACAAGTTGGGCTGGCTCGTGCGTATCAGCAGCTCGCAACCAATGGTTAACCCGAGGCGCGATGTATCGATCAATATCGACAGCACTCAGTAGCACCGGAGACTGCAACTCTTTGAGTCCTGGGCCGTAGACTGCCAAGTAAATTTCGTCCATACGAGCGTCTAGGGCCACTATTTGAACTGCGCCATCTTCGTCGGCAAACTGGGTGGCCACTGCCTGTAAAGAGTTCACAGCCACCAGAGGTAGGTCCAGTGCAAAGGCGATAGACTGAGCCACGCTGCAACCTAGGCGAATACCAGTAAAAGCGCCCGGTCCCTGACCAAAGGCCACCAAATCCAGGGACTCACGTGTGATACCGGCATCGTCCAAGACAGCGTCAATTAACGGCAGTACACTCTCAGCGTGTCCTGCAGTGCCTTCAAGGGCCTGCTCGTGTAGCACTAAAGGTGTCTGCTGCGGCTGCAACAGAGCGATGCTGCAGACTGGTGTGGTGGTCTCAATAGCCAAAATGGTTTTCATGTGGAGGATTGTAATGAACCTTCCCACAATGGCAGCGTCCTATAGGCCTATTCCTGTTAAAAAAGAACGATGACAATGATGTCGCACACACTACAGCCCTCTCCCAAACGACCTGCCGCCAATATTTTGGTGGTTGACGATGATCCACGTCTACGCGACTTATTAAGACGCTATCTCACTGAACAAGGGTTTCAGGTCTTTGCCGCGGAGGATGCCGCAAATATGGACCGCTTACGGGCCGTTGAACGCTTGGACTTGATTGTCTTAGATGTCATGATGCCAGGAGAGGATGGCATGAGTGTTTGTCGTCGATTGCGTCAAGCCAACGACCAAACGCCGATCATTATGTTGACCGCGAAGACTGAGGATATGGATAGGATCCGAGGCTTAGAGATAGGTGCCGATGATTATGTCGCCAAGCCTTTTAATCCTAGAGAACTGCTCGCGCGCGTCAATGCTGTGCTGCGTCGACATAAAACGGTGGAGCATCCAGCGGGTCCCAGTCATGAGGCAGAAATTTTTCAGTTTGGGCCATACACCCTCAACCTGTCCAAACGGACGCTACAAAAAGATAGCAAAAGTGTGCCAATCACCACCGGCGAGTTTTCTGTGCTTAAGGTATTTGCTCGTCAACCGCGAGTGCCCTTGTCCCGCGACAAACTCATGGAATTAGCCAGAGGACGCGAATATGAGGCTTTCGACCGCAGCCTTGATGTTCAGATTTCGCGCCTTCGAAAGCTGATTGAGCCCAACCCTGCCAAGCCGATATATATCCAAACCGTTTGGGGGCTTGGGTATGTCTTTGTCCCCGATGACGACGTCTGAACCCCGACTTGGCCTCTTCGCCCGAACATTTTTACTGTTAGCACTTTTGATGCTAGCCAGTTTGGGTGCCTGGTTACACGTTTTCTACACCCTTGAACTAGAACCACGGGCTGAGCGATCTGCAGCCGAATTGGTACGCTCCGTTCAAGTCAGCCGCGCCGCCTTAACCACTAGTTCGCTGCCTGATCGTGATCTGTTACGACAAGCCATCAATGCACAACCCAATGTGCAATTGCGGCTAGCGAGTGCGACCGATCAGGTCGATGGTCTCGCTCGTGACCAGTACTGGCAAGCAGTGCTTGAATCCGTTCGACATGGCCTAGATTCCGATATCGCAATGGCCTCCTCACTAAATGGCGAGCGCAGCGCCTGGGTTAAGTTCCAGGCGCAAGGACAAGACTACTGGTTGGGTGTGGATATTGATCAGACCAACCTGACCACCGGTCCTGAGTGGGTTAGCTGGGTTGCGGCAGCTGCCCTGCTGTCATTAATCGGTGCCGCTGTCGCCGTGGGCTATATGAATCGACCCCTAGCGCGGCTGTCGCGAGCCGCGCAACAGCTCTCACGCGGACAAGCACCGGATCCCTTGCCTGAAGTGGGTGCGATTGAAATCCGTGAGTTGAATGCGAGTTTTAATCGCATGGTTACCGAATTAGAAAATGCACAAAACGACCGCAACTTAATGCTTGCGGGCATCTCTCACGATCTTCGCACGCCGCTTGCGCGAATGCGGCTAGAAATTGAGATGAGCACCATGACTGACGATCAACGACGCGCCATTGATCAAGATTTATCGCAGGTCGATCGCACCATTGGCCAGCTACTGGAATACGCTCGACCCGCTCGAAAACTCCCTGAAAAACCCATTGATCTAACCGAAGCCGTACAAGATCTGGTGCAACAAGAGCAAACCCATGTCAAAGAATCAAGTCTGACCTTGACCCTTAAGTCGCGCAGCCCCACTTACTGCCTCATAGATCGACATGACTTTGTACGCTGCTTGCTAAACCTGATTGAGAACGCCAGGCGATATGGCTTTAACGATGCTGAGCCGTCGGCCATCGAGGTGGTGGTCCAGGCACGCAACAACCGTATACACGTTGACGTAAGAGACCGTGGTCCTGGGATCGCCACAGAGGACGTGGCGCGCGTGATGCGTCCCTTTTCTAGGGGTGAAATGGCCCGCACAGGCGGCAGTGGTGCTGGTTTGGGGCTTTCCATTGT
>JAWOGG010000104.1:0-3093 GCA_046497085.1 Orrella sp. | reverse complement strand
GTACTATGCGTGCTCAATGCTGCCCTACCCAAGCGGCAAACTTCACATGGGGCATGTACGCAACTACACCATCAATGACATGATGGCGCGGCAATTGCGTATGAAGGGCTATAACGTCTTGATGCCCATGGGATGGGATGCATTCGGCATGCCTGCCGAGAATGCCGCCATTAAATCAAAAGTATCGCCCGCCGAGTGGACCTATAGCAATATCGCTTACATGAGGACGCAAATGCAGGCGATGGGATTGGCTATCGACTGGTCCAGAGAGATGTGCGCCTGTGATCCTGACTACTACAAATGGAACCAATGGCTATTTCTCAAGATGCTTGAAAAAGGCATTGCGTATAGAAAGACACAGGTGGTGAACTGGGATCCAGCTGACAACACGGTGCTTGCCAATGAGCAAGTCATCGACGGTCGTGGCTGGCGCTCGGGAGCTCTCATCGAAAAACGTGAAATACCAGGCTATTACCTGCGCATCACTGACTATGCCGAAGAGTTGCTTGATAGCGTCAAGCACAAACTCAGTGGCTGGCCTGATCGTGTCAGGGCCATGCAAGAGAACTGGATAGGTAAAAGCGAGGGCGTACGCTTTGCCTTTACACACGATATCCGCGATAACGCCGGACAACTTATTCAAGACGGCAACATGTTCGTCTTCACCACCCGCGCCGACACGATCATGGGTGTGACATTTTGCGCGGTCGCGTCCGAACACCCTCTTGCCGCCCATGCAGCCGCATCGAACCCTGAGCTCGCCGCTTTCATCGAACGCTGTCAACAAGGCGGGCAGACAGAAGCCGAGCTGGCAACTCGCGACAAAGAAGGCATGGCAACCGGTTTGACGGTTAACCATCCAATCACAGGCAAGGCCATCGAATTATGGGTCGGTAATTATGTATTGATGAGCTATGGCGACGGTGCTGTCATGGGAGTTCCTGCCCACGATGAGCGCGACTTTGCGTTTGCCAATAAATATGGTCTGAAGATCAAACAAGTTGTTCAAGTTGGCGATTCGAACTTTGATGATAAACAGTGGCACGACTGGTACGCCGACAAAAGCAGCGGCCACCTCATTAATTCTGACGAATACAACGGCTTGTCTTCATCCGAAGCAATCAGCCTCATCGCACAATCCCTTGAAGAGAAAGGCGTGGGTAAACGGCAAACCACATGGCGTCTGCGCGACTGGGGTATTTCTCGCCAGCGTTACTGGGGCACCCCTATTCCCATCATTCACTGTGAAGATTGTGGGCCTGTGCCCGTGCCGGAAAAGGACTTGCCAGTCAAACTGCCAGACGACCTGATTCCCGATGGTTCTGGCAACCCTTTGACCAAACACGAGGCGTTTCTCTCGTGTGAATGCCCAAGCTGTGGCAAACCAGCTCGGCGTGAAACGGACACGATGGATACATTTGTCGATTCGTCTTGGTATTTCATGCGCTACACATCACCAGGTAACGACCAGGCCATGGTCGACAAGCGCAATGATTACTGGATGCCGATGGATCAGTACATCGGCGGCATTGAGCACGCCGTGCTTCATTTGCTGTACGCACGCTTTTGGACCAAGGTCATGCGTGATCTTGGGCTCGTTAAGTTTGACGAACCCTTCACACGGCTGCTTTGCCAGGGTATGGTCCTTAACCATATCTACTTCAATAAGAACGAACGCGGCGGTATCGACTATTTTTGGCCAGATGAAGTAGAAAATATTTACGATACCAAAGGTGCCATTATTGGCGCCAAACTAAAGTCCGATGGCACAGCAATCAGCTACGGTGGCGTCGGTACGATGTCAAAGTCAAAGAACAATGGCGTTGACCCCCAGTCACTCATTGAAAACCAAGGCGCTGACACTGCGCGATTGTTTACGATGTTCACAAGCCCACCCGAGCAGACCCTAGAGTGGTCTGACTCCGGCGTTGATGGCTCATTACGATTCTTGCGTCGACTCTGGAATAGCGCCGTGAGCCATCAACCCCAGATCAAGCCTGAGCAAGCTGCTGCGGGATTTGTTGCTCAAGATGGCGGCGACAAAACCCTAGGGGACTTAAGGCGAGAAATGCACGGCTTACTAAAACAAGCCGACTATGACTTTGAGCGAATTCAATACAACACAGTTGTTTCAGCTTGCATGAAAATGCTCAATGCCATTGAATCAGCCAAACTCGCTGCCACAGCCACACCGAGCAACGCACAAGTTCAAGTGGTCACAGAAGCGTTCTCTATCTTATTGCGTGTTCTATATCCGGTCGTACCTCACATCACATGGCAGTTATGGCGCGATTTGGGTTACTCGGCAACAACGGGTGACTTGCTCGATGCCCCTTGGCCAACAGTGGATCCCTCGGCCCTGCAAGCTGACTCAATCGAACTGGTTCTGCAAGTAAACGGTAAGTTACGCGGTAATTTAACGATACCGGCAGAGACGGAGAAAGCGGAGATTGAGTCGCTGGCCAGGGCTCATGAGGCAGTGGCCAAACACTTGGAGGGCAGGCAGCCCAAGCGAGTCATTGTTGTTCCTGGCAAACTCGTGAATGTGGTTGGATAAGCCACTTTAGATCTCTGTGGACGCAAAAGGCCCAAAAGGAAAACCGATCATGGCAATTTATCGATGCAGCAGCAAAATATCAGTGTGGCTTGCACTCAGCCTGACGTTGTTGCTTTCAGCTTGCGGTTTTCAGCTACAAGGGGCAGCCCCCTTGCCGTTTGACACCCTTTACGTGTCCGTACCAGAGAACTCTCAGTTTGGCGCAGACTTGCGACGCGCGATTCGAGCAAGCTCACCCGACACAACCATCATTAACGATCCCCTTGATCCCTATCAAGCGCAATTACAACAAATCAGCAGCACGCGTAGCTCACGCGAAGTTTCTTTAAACGCTCAAGGCCGGGTTGAGGAATACGAGCTAACGTTGGTTTACGTCTTTCGTATCGTCGACGCCAACGGTGATGTCATCATGCCAACCACCACCTTAAGAGCCACGCGCAATTTGCCCTATGACGACCGCGTCGTTCAGGCCAAAGAGGGGGAGCAAGCGACCCTATTTGCACAAATGCAAAAAAGTCTGATTGCCCGCATCATGC
>JAWOGG010000067.1:0-4308 GCA_046497085.1 Orrella sp. | reverse complement strand
TGATACTTTGATGCGATGACTGCGGTCAAATCTTCAGAAGCGACCATGGCGGCTGTGCAAGCCGATCGACCCATGCGTCGAGCAAAGTCGCTGATGTTGTGGTGATTATCCATTTAGCTTTTTATAGATAGATTCGGATAAGAGACATGCATCAGTTAAAGGCTCCTTTTTATTATTCACGTTCTCGTGCGTGGTTCGATTATGCCGCATCGCATCATGATTGCGTGGGTGGTTTATAACGCGCAAACCCTAATGTACTTATTGAAAACTCTGTTGAACTCTCAGAAGGTCTTCTGGTGTGTCAACGCCACCAGCACTCGGTTGATCAATGACATTAACGCGAATTTTGAAGCCATGTTCAAGCGCGCGCAACTGTTCGAGCGATTCAGCCGCTTCTAGTAAGCCCTGAGTCAGTTGAGGAAATGCCCGTAAAAAACGCACCCGATAGGCATACAAGCCAATATGGTGGAGCATTGGCGCGCTATTGCGCGCCGCATTCGTGTCTCCAAGGTCGCGTGTGTAGGGAATGGGTGCCCTTGAAAAGTACAAAGCATGGCCCTTGGTGTCGCACACCACTTTGACGATGTTAGGGTTCGCCATCCCTACACTGTGGGCGATTGGACTGGCGCAAGTCGCAATGTCGGCTGCGGTGTCGGTTTGTAAAGATTGAGCCACCATTTCAATCAAAGCAGGATCAATCAGCGGTTCGTCGCCTTGTACGTTGACCACGATTTCATCGGGTCCTAAAGCCAGTAACTCAGCAGCTTGCGCCAATCGATCGGTGCCTGTGGGGTGCTTGGCATGTGTCATGACGCAATCGACATTGTGTGCCTTAGCCACAGCCCAAATGCGTTCGTCATCTGTGGCGATGGTGATTGACTTGGCTAGTGTTTGTTTAGCCCGTTGCGCTACACGAACAACCATGGGCAGCCCACCCAAGTCGGCCAACATTTTGCCTGGCAGTCTGCTTGAAGCCCAGCGAGCGGGGATGATCACATGAAAAGACACGGTAACAATGGCCTATATCGTTAGCTTGTGACGGTTGCTTGGCCGGTCGTGTCATCTAACGGTTTGGCTTGAGACTCCAACATGATAGGAATACCGTCTTCGATCGGATACACCAATCGATCAGGCCGGCATATCAGTCCAGCCTTATCCGAGGCCATTTGAAGCCGACCTTTGCAAATCGGGCACACGAGGATGTCGAGTAGTTTGTGGTCCATGACGGTCATTCGCTTAAGGGGTTAGGTAATGGCTCTTGAAGGTTGCTTGGCCTGCGCTTGAATCTCACGAAGTTTTTGCAAAAGCCAAGATGACGGGTCTTCATTGCCCCAGTCAACGCTGACCTGCGCGACCCAAATGCGTGGGTCTTCAATGGGCATGCACTTCACAGCGTCTTTGGCTGTCATCAGTATAGTCGCCGCGTCAAGTGACTCTAGCAGCTGTGAACTCAGCGCTTGGTGATCGGCCAGGGCAATGGTTTGATCAACTGGAATGTGATTGCTTTGCAGCGCGTTAAAAAAACGGGCTGGTACACCAATCCCCGCCAAGGCGATCACTCTGGCATCTGCGCTGTCGTGAGGCGTCGGCTGGCTGGTTTTATTGGCACTGATGTGCTGAACCATGGCTTTGATATCCAACGTAACGCCAGTCGCGGGGCAAGTGAAGAATTGAAGAGTGACTTCAAAATGGAAGGTGGGTGGGTTCCACTGATACGTTTTAAGGAGTGGTATAGCGCCACGCTTGAAGATGCCGTCAACGCGTTGACCACGTTTGGGCGACTCACGCAGTGGTCCTGCTGGCAAAGTGGCGCCATTTCCTATCCCGCGATCGTCTTCGACTAGGATTTCAAGATCTCGATGGAGCCGATAATGCTGTAGGCCATCGTCACTCAGAATGATATCGACCGAAGCATCAAAGTCCAGTAAATGACGGGCTGCAGTGCAGCGATCGGGGTGCACGCTGATGGGCATGGCTGTTAGAGAGGCAATTAATGCAGGCTCATCGCCAAACGTTTTCCAAGACAGATGGTTGCCTCGACCAGTGGCAGGCTGGCGTTGGGATTGGGTGCCATAGCCTCGACTGACAAGCCCCGGATGCCAGCCGTGAGCAGTCAATAAATTGGCCAATTCAATGGTGATGGGCGTTTTGCCTGTGCCACCCACATAAAGGTTCCCCACCACGATCACAGGAACAGGTATCAGGCAAGGTTTGCGTAAGCCTTGTCGATAGAGCCAAGCGCGTAAACCGGCAACTGTTGCGTAACACCAGGTCAAAGGCAACATCAGCCAATACCAAGTGCCACGATGACGCCATTGGTCCTCTAACCAAGACACGGTGGCGGCCGGCCAATGCATGGTTAATCGCTGACCTGAGCGGCCAAACTGATCTTCTCAATACCTGCCAGACGCGCGGCCTGCATGGCGGTAACCACAGCTTGGTGACTTGCATTGGCGTCAGCACGGATGACGACGATGCGTTCGGAAGAGGCGTCGCCAATGCGAGCAATGGCTGCGACTAGGCTGTCCAATTCTGCGCTCTCGAGCACCCTTTGGTCGACAGCGACTTGTCCATCGGCAGAAATAGTGAGGTTGATGGCTTGGGGAAGTTCGACATCAGATTGTGCTTGCGGTAGTAAGACGTCTAAGGCACGTTCTTGTGTAAAAGTGGTTGAGACCGCCAGAAAAATGACAATGACCAACAGCACATCAATTAAGGGGATGAAATTGATGTCAGGGGAGTCGTCAGTGTCTTTGGCGCGTAAATGCATGGCTAGGCGCCTCTTTAAGGGTAAATTTGCTGGATAAGGACTCGAGCCGCTTGCTCGATTTTGAGAAGCAAGTTGTTCACGTGAACTTTCAAAAGGCGATGTGCGATGGCTGCTGGCACGGCAATCAATATGCCAAAGCCAGTGTTGTAGAGAGCGATTGAAATGCCTCGTGCCAACTGACCGGGATCAGTGCCGCCAGGCTGGTAGGCGGCAAAGATTTCAATCATGCCCACAACTGTTCCAAACAGTCCCATTAGAGGTGCGATGGTGGCAATCATTGCCAGTGCTGGCAAAAAACGCTGCATTTCGTGTGCCACATCCGCTCCAGTTTCCTCGGCGCGCCGGCGAATTTCGTCGACCGGTTGTCGCTGGCTAGAAAGGATGGTCGCGAAAACACGTCCAGATAGGCTCGCGTACGATAGCTTGGTGAGTGCGTCGCTGTTGATGGCATTGCCGCGTTGTAAGCGTTGCGCTTCGGCGGCGACACTTGACGGGCACACTCGACTTTGTCGCAGGGCCAGGAGACGTTCAAAAATAATGGCTAAGGCGATAACGGAAATCAAAAGTAGTGGCCAAATGGGCCAGCCGGCTTCGGCAATGATTTGCTGCAAGATGTTTCGCCTTAAATTGGAGTGACAAAGAATTTAGCGCTATGTTACGGTTCACGACCAGTTGGTGGCAAGTCAAAGGCCCCGAAAATCTATCCACAGATTCTGTGGATAAGTCCGTATAAAACGCAACGATATCGCTAAAACACTCAGCCGAAGGTACTTTGCGCAAAATTTGATCAGGTAACAGGGTGATTTCTTTAAATTCAATTAAATCAATGATTTAAAGATATTTATTAATAAATTACATGAAAAAATTTTCGGAACTTCAAGGAAATCTCTGGTTCCCTATCGACTTAATGCCGTATTACGGCGGTCTGTGGACAGTTTTAAGGATAAATCGCACATGACAATCGAGAGTCTAGTCATAGACAAGGATGCTGCACCCAACATTTTTACCGTTAGTGAACTGAACGAACGGGTGGCTGACGCTTTGATGCGCGAGTTTGGTGAGATTTGGCTAACGGGAGAAGTGTCAACGTTTACCAAGGCATCCTCAGGTCACCTCTACATGACGCTTAAGGATCAGTCAGCGAGCGTGCGGGCAGTGATGTTTCGGACAAGAATTGCGCACTGCGAATTTCAGCCCTCCGTTGGGGATCAGATTCAAATACGTGCCAAGGTAGGTTTTTATGAGCCCCGTGGGGAGTTTCAACTCAATATTCAAATGTTGCGTCGCGCTGGACGAGGAACATTGCACGAACAATTTTTGTTATTAAAAAATCGGCTGCAATCTGAGGGACTTTTCGACCTAGCAAACAAACGATCATTGGCAACTCAGCCGAGCTCAATTGGTGTGGTTACTTCCTTGGGTGCTGCTGCATTACACGATGTGCTGACGACTTTGGCCCGTCGAGCGCCTCACGTGCGTGTGATTGTTTATCCCGCTTTAGTACAGGGGCAGGCGGCACCTCGTGAACTTAGGTTGGC
>JAWOGG010000120.1:0-6838 GCA_046497085.1 Orrella sp. | reverse complement strand
CCAATGTGATGCACATTGTGTTGATCACGGTGGTGCTGGAGTTTTCTGGTTTGGTCCTTTATGAAGCAGTGTTGTCCTACCTTGGGATTGGGGTTGATCCCACAATGAACTCTTTTGGCACCATGATTGATAAGTCACGACTAGAGATGTCGCGTGATCCGATGATTTGGTGGAACCTGTTGGCTGCATTTGTGTTCATGTTAACGATGGTGTTGGCGGCCAATTTGTTTGCCGACGGGGTGCGCGATGCCTTCGATCCACGCAGCCGTGGATTCCGACCCACACGTCGCAGCCGACTGTTGGCGATGCTTAAGCGTGGGAGTACCTGATGTCAGCTAACCACTCACCCGTTCTAGAGGTCAGCGACCTGACCATCGCCATTGATAGCGACGATTCGCTGCGGTATGCGGTTAAATCCTTGGCGCTCACGGTTCAACGTGGCGAAACCTTTGCTTTAGTGGGTGAGTCAGGGTCGGGCAAGAGCATGACGGCCATGGCGCTATTGCGACTTTTACCTGATGCCTTGCAAGTGGTGCAAGGCAAGATATTGCTCGATCAAGAGGATATCAATGCGCTACCAGCGAACGCGATGCAGCGTATACGTGGGGGGCGCGCATCGATGATCTTCCAAGAGCCAGGGACGAGTTTGAATCCCGTCATGCGCATCGGTGACCAACTGCTAGAGACCATTCGCGAGCACACGCCTCTTAGGGGTAAAGCAGCGCGTGAGAAAGCTATTCAGTGGTTGGCGCGCGTGGGTATTCCTGAACCCGAGATTCGGATCGATGATTATCCGTTTCAGTTTTCTGGTGGTCAAAAACAACGCGTCATGATCGCGATGGCATTGGCTGCGGAGCCAGATTTATTGGTGGCTGACGAACCGACAACTGCTTTGGATGTGACGGTACAGGCTCAAATCTTGGATTTGTTGGCGGACATTCAAAAAGAGTTGGGTATGGCGGTGTTAATCATTACCCATGATTTGGCGATTGTTCGCAAAGTTGCCGATACGGTGGCACTCATGCGGTATGGCGAAATTGTTGAAACCGCACCGGCAGAGGATTTTTTTGCGGCGCCCAAACACGCCTATGCCAAAGAGTTGTTTGATGCCATTCCCACCTTTGAAAAACGCGGGCGTCCATTGTCTGCGTTAGGACAGCAACGCTTAGCCGATAGCAGCAAAGTGGTGTCATACGAGGCCGGCGAGGTGGTGCTGTCCGTGCAAAAGCTGCGTATTGGTTATCCCATCCGTCAAGGTTGGTTAAGACGGCGAGTGGGTGTTAATCAGGTGGTAGCAGACGTTTCATTTGAGTTGCACCGTGGGCAGACTTTGGCGCTGTTAGGCGGCTCAGGATGCGGTAAGACCACCGTCGCCAAGAGTCTTTTGCGTCTTCTCGATGGGGTGACTGAGACGAGTGGTCGGGTGATGCTACTTGATAGGGAAGTACTTAAGGCCGGTAGGCAGCAATTGATGGCACTTAGGGCGGATATTCAGATTGTGTTTCAGGATCCTTTCGCTTCGCTAGACCCACGCATGCGTGTGGGCGAGATTTTGCAAGAGGGCGTGGCAGCGCTGTTACCCACACTTTCTTTGGCGCAGCGTCAAGAAAAAGTCTCACAATTACTTAGCCGGGTGGGTCTGCCGCTCGACACCGCCACGCGTTATCCACATGAGTTTTCTGGGGGGCAAAGGCAACGTATTGCGATTGCACGCGCACTTGCTGTTGAACCAAAGGTGCTTATCCTTGATGAGCCGACCTCTGCTTTAGATGTGTCAGTGCAAGCTCAAATCTTAGATTTGCTACAAGACCTGCAAAATGAGACTGGCATGGCTTATTTGTTCATCACGCACAACTTCGGTGTGGTTGAGTACTTTGCCGACGATGTGGCCATCATGGACGCGGGTGAAATCGTCGAGCAGGGCAGTGCCCAACAAGTGCTCAACAATGCTCAGCACGCGGTGACAAAGCGTTTGCTAGAGGCGGTGCCAAGGTTGAGTTTCGGCGTTTGAAATTACTGCTCTATACTTTGGCATTGAATGGGTACGCGCCCACTTGAAACGCCGCTTTTCACCCTTAACTATTACTCATGTCACTTAAAGTCTTCAATTTGCAGTGTGCAGACGGTCATCTTTTTGAAGGCTGGTTCTCTTCGCATGAAGACTATGATGAGCAACAGCAACGTGGTCTGTTGACTTGTCCGATGTGCCAGAACGCCACCATAGAAAAAAGGCCTTCGGCACCACGGCTAAATTTTGGTAAGGGTGAATCGCTGCCTAGCCTCAGTGATTCTGAGGCTCAAGCCTTGATGCTGAAAAAAATGCGTGAAGTGGTGTTGGCCTCAGAAGATGTGGGGGTGCAGTTTGCTGAAGAGGCGCGGCGCATTCACGATGGTGAGGCGCAAGAGCGTGCCATCAGAGGTGTCGCCACTGCTCAGGAGTGTGCTGAGTTAGCGCAAGATGGCATAGCTGTGGTGGCAGTGCCCGAGTTTCTGAACGGTGAGCCACTGCAATAAAGACCGCGTTCAATGAAGAATTAAAAAAATGGCCGCGTAAAACTTATCGCGGCCATTTTTGTTTGAATCGTAAAGTGTGATGGTTACATCACCCGGCTACGATAATCGCCAGTGCGGGTATCAATCTCGATCTTGTCGCCGATGTCACAAAAAAGTGGCACGGGCAATTCATGGCCAGTGTTGATTTTGGCGGGCTTCATGACTTTGCCTGATGTGTCTCCGCGCACAGCGGGTTCGGTGTAGATGATTTCACGCACCACGATGGTGGGTAACTCAACCGAGATCGCACGCCCTTCATAGAAGACCACTTCAACGGTCATGGACTCTTCAAGGTAGTTCAACGCATCACCCATGCTGTCGGCTTCGACCTCATATTGGTTGTATTCCTCATCCATGAAGACATACATAGGATCGGCGAAGTATGAGTAGGTGCATTCCTTGCGATCCAAAACGACCACATCAAACTTTTCATCGGCTTTAAAGACGGATTCGCTACCGGAACCAGTTAGTAGGTTTTTAAACTTTAACTTCACCACGGCCGCGTTGCGGCCGGATTTGTTGTACTCGGTGCGTTGTGCCACGAGGGGTTCGCCGCCAACCATAACCACGTTCCCAACGCGTAATTCTTGCGCTGTTTTCATAATCAAACTCCGTCATTAGGCGTCCTGTCGACCGACAAGCGCTAGTTAGTATCGCAAACCCTAGAGTTTACCGTGTATGACACGTTTGGTTTGGGTGATCAGGTCGGGCGGCAATATTGATCGATTTGACTGGCTAAGTCACTTTGTTGAGCCAAAGCGTGGCTTTGCTGTGCGCTACTGGCTTGCCACTGCGCCCAGGTGTCGGCGTTGAGTGCATTTGCAAGGCTTTGGCTAAATAAATCGGCACGACCGCCCTGAGACCACTGACGCATGAGCATTTCGACCTGGCTAGGTAAGTTTGCTTTAGCTAGCCAGGCGTCCAGTTTATTCAGATGAGTGAGTTCGGATTGTGGATAGGGTTGCCAGACAAGGGGGCGACCCGCCCAAATGCCTCTGACAAATGAATCCTCACCACGGACGAAATTCAAGTCCATGGTCCACAACAGTCTGTCATAGTCGGGCTGCGATAAAAACGGAATTTGATGCCATGAGACTTGATCATCGGTCGTTTCAGCGAGCGATGGGGGTATGGGTTGCCCTGCTGGGACCAACACCTTAGTGGGAGCGTTCCAAGCGTGTAACGCGGCATGCAAATCCGTTAAGGGGGCATCGGGATAACAAAACAAACTCACTAGACGTGGATTTTGTTCTGTTGGTGCCAAGTCCACGCTTAGTGAGCCTAACCACTCGCGCGCAGCCTTTGGATCAGCTTGCCACTGTTGTCGTTGTTCGATTAAGCCGGCTTCGCGCAATAGGCCACCTGTATCGGGCTCAAAACCCGGAAAGAAAAAGACTGGGGTCAATCCATCAGCGCGAGTGGATGTTCGGTTGTGAAACTCGCTCACCCAGGATTCGGCGCTCAAGTATTCCAGTTGCAGCCAGGTGGGGCTGTCAGATGACGCCATTTTTTTAATAAAGGGCTCAGGTAAGTCGCAAGAAAATCCCGCGATCACCACTGGGTGTGGGGTGGTGGCTGTATCCCACTGATCGGTCCAATGCCCAATGACTATCGATCGGTGCTTTTGTAGAGGCAGGCTTGGATCAATAGTGGGAAGTAGGCGTTTAAAAGCGACCAAATCATCAACCCAGAGGCGGACCTCCCAGTGCTTTTCGGTCGTGAGTTGCCGCGCCAAGCGCCACATGACGCCGATATCACCGAGGTTATCGATCACCCGACAGAAAAGGTCTGCCCGTATGGGATCCATGCGCTTATTAATGAAACTGAACGGGTGCGTGAATGGCTTCTTCGGGTAATTCAGCGTGCACCAGTTCGCCGAGGGGGTTCGGAAACAGCGGTGCACCACAATCTTCACAGTACTCTGGCGCCACCACACCGGGCAATCGACGAATGTCTTTGATACCCGATTCTCTCAGAATAGCGGCGATTTCATCAACGGTGTCAATGACCATTAGCGAACTGTCTGTCGGCGTGTCTTCACGCCCAAATACAGGCCAAACCGTACCGTAGATGACGTCTGCCTTGCCTTGCAAGCTGTAGCCCACGCGATATTCGTCGACCTTGTGTTCGCCCATGCCTATGATGGTCGCGCGAATACTGGCAGCAGGCACATCTAGCGCGGTTTGTAACCAGTGAGAAGCCGCTTTGATGGCAATTGGACGAATACGTTTGTCGGCATCCCTCATGCTGACGTAATAAGCGTCGGGAATAAGGGCTTCGTACTGGCAGCCCGCCAAAACCTTCGCTAAGACGTCATGGCTAGCTGCTTTCCATTCGTGCAGGCACTGCTCGCGGGTCGCACCCTCGTCGCTTTGCCACCTAAAAATGGGCTGTCCCTCAGGAGTGGCTATCGCCATCACTAAGTGTCTGGCATCCGCTAGCATGCCCGGTAGTTCCATGGCTGGGTTAGGTGTCGGCAGGGTGGTTTTGGCGCCAATGGCACGCTGACCCAAGCGGTGCAGCCAAACCCAAGTTTGCACAAAAGAACGAGGCATTTCGTCCAAGCCGATTAATTGCGGTACGGCCGCCAATGAAACGTCGGGTGCAAATACAAAGGTCTGCAAAGCATCGGTCAATTGAGCCAAATCCTTTTTAGACAACTGGCCTTTGGGTAATTGATAACGTGTCCAAATCGCGAGCGGTGCGGTCACTAACAAAACATCATGCGTCGAATCATTGTGCTGCGCCGTGAAAGATTCGGTGTGCGTCTCGGTTTGTTCTAACAAGACCTCAAACGTTTCTGGTTGATGTTCAGATAGGTACTCGAGGGCGTTTTCAAGTGCCGTGTCTTGGCCAGATTTCAGGAGTTTGCCCAGAAGACTCTCGATTTCAGCTTCCCAGAATTGATCTTCCAAGCGACTGCCCGAGGCATGCAAAGACTCACAAAGACCCACCAAACGGCTGGCGTCACGAGATAGTCGAGCAGAGATTGGTTTTGGGGTTTTGGCCATAAGGTACTTGAGCGTAATGTTTCCAATTCAGAATGACTAGTTTACTCCGATGCAGACAGTTGCTCGATAAACACTTGGGCCGCTCGAGACTGGTGAGGGGCTTGCGGCAAGAGGATACGAATGGTGCGCATTAGAGCGGGTGCCAATGGCACACCGATCAACTCTTGATTCTCGTGACTCAACGATAAACGCGACACAAAGCCAACACCTAAACCAGCTCTCACCCCTTGTTTAATCCCTTCCACACCGGCCAACTCCAAGTAGTCGGGTAGATACACGCCGATATGACTGAATGCTTTCATGACCATGTGTCTGACTCCTGAGCCATCCTCGCGCATGACCAGGGATTGGTCTGCTAGGTCCGACAGGTTTAAAGAGGGCCGTGCTGATAAGGGGTGGTCATGGCGTAACACCGCCACGACTTCGTCGGCTTGCCACTGAATAGTGGTGTGTTTTGTCATTTGGTCGGCATTAGGCTCTCCCTCAATGACCGCCAAATCAAGTTCAGGGAGTCGCGACAAAATGTCACTGGTATTGCCGGTGACCAGTTGCACGGCCACACCGGGATACTGATGACGAAAACGGGCCACCTCCTCAGGCAGTAAGTAACTGGCTGGCGTTGTGCTGGCGCCAATTCTTAAAAACCCCGTTTCAAGGGCTTGAGCTGCGCTTTTTTGTGCGCGGGCTTGACGCATGGCATCGCGGATTTGATTGGCAATCACAACCAAGCGTTGCCCAGCGGGTGTTAAGGCGATGCCCCGACCTTGACGGTGGTAGAGCGGCTCTCCAAACGACATCTGCAGCGCTTGTAGCTGTCCAGAGACGGCAGGTTGTGACAAGTGCAAGCCAATGGCTGCATGGCTGATGTTTTGATGCTCAGCCACATGGCTAAACGTGATGAGTTGTTCTGGGGTCATGGTGACATCTGATTGTGAAATAGTTCAATGAGTTGGCGCAACGAATTCGTGGTTTGTTCCTAATAGAAAAAAACCCAACCGAATCTAAAAGAAACTAATCCCAATTGAATCCAATTAAAAAATATCAGTTTATCTGATATTAAATATAGTAAATAACAGCTTTATGGATAGTATCAATCGACTTAGCATTTATCCAACTCAAGAGGATGAAAAGTGACGGCAACCACAACGATTGATAGCCCAGGCTGGCGTGACAAATTTAACGGTGTCCTGTTCGTGGCCTTGTTGACCATGGCGGTGGTGCAGTTGGCCGAACTCCCATTTGTCCGATCTATGGGGATTAGTCCTCTGGTGATT
>JAWOGG010000114.1:0-4309 GCA_046497085.1 Orrella sp. | reverse complement strand
CTGATTCAAGGTTTTTTCAAAACCATCGACCACTACACGCCCACCTTGGTGAGCTGGAATGGCTCTGGATTTGATTTGCCCGTTTTGCACTACCGCAGCCTAATTCATGGGGTGGTGGCGCCTCGCTATTGGGATACAGGGCAAGACGATCGCGATTTCAAATACAACAACTACCTGAGTCGCTATCACTCGCGTCACACTGATTTGATGGATGTATTGGCCAATTACGGCGGTCGCACTAACGCTCCGCTCGACGATATGGCCAAGCTTTGTGGATTCCCAGGCAAGTTGGGCATGGATGGCAGTTTGGTGTGGCAAGCTTGGAACGAGGGTCGCCAACAAGAAGTCAGGGCTTATTGCGAGACCGACGTGGTCAATACCTGGTTGGTGTATTGCCGATTCCAGCTCATCCGTGGGTTGCTAACACCCGCCGCCTATGAGAACGAAATCATGTTGGTTAAAGAACACCTCGCTGGCTTGGACGGCCCCCACTGGCAAGAGTATTTGGGAGCATGGGCTGGCGCAAGCGAATGAGAGAGACTCTAGAGTTAACGATTGAGTCGCTCGATCACGAGGCACGTGGAGTGGCTCGCTCAGAAGGTAAAGTTGTTTTCGTGGAAGGTGCGTTACCTCAAGAGCAGGTGAGCGCAGAAATCATCAGAAAAAAACCCTCCTTTAACACCGCCAAGACACTCAGCGTCCAACACAGTTCATGGATGCGCGTAGAACCACACTGCCGATATTTTGGGGTGTGCGGTGGGTGCGTGATGCAGCATTTGGCCTCGGATGCTCAGGTGGCGGTTAAGCAGCGGCTGTTAGAAGACGCTTTCGGCCACTTGGCTGATGTCAAACCTGAGCAAATGCTGGCACCCATTCACGGCCCTAATTGGGGATACCGTTACCGCGCACGTTTAGCCATCCGTTGGGTCAGAAAGAAAGAGGCCATGCTGGTGGGTTTTCATGAGCGACGCAGCAGCTTTGTGGCTGACATGACTTCTTGTGAGGTGTTACCCAAAGCAGTCAGTGATTTGCTAGTGCCTTTGCGCGCCTTGATTGCATCCATGGATCAGCCCACGCGCTTTCCACAAATCGAGTTAGCGGTTGGCGACAAAGTCATTGCCTTGGTTTTGCGCCATTTAGAACCCTTAAGCGAAAGCGACCGCTTGCGATTGACTGAGTTTGAAACGCAACATCACGTGCAGTGGTGGTTGCAGTCCAAAGGGCCTGAAACCATCGTCTTACTTAATGAGGCGCACGCCGTACCGCTGACTTATGAGTTGCCCGCGTTTGACATCAGCATGCCGTTTCGCCCAACTGACTTTACCCAGGTCAATCATCAGATCAATCAGGTGTTGGTCTCTCGGGCGTTAATGCTGCTCGGGGTTGGGCCGAACGAAAGCGTTTTAGATCTCTTTTGTGGGTTGGGAAACTTTACTTTACCGCTAGCAAGAATCAGCCGACGAGTACTTGGGGTAGAGGGCAGCCAAAGTTTGGTTGAACGCGCGTTGGCTGCCGCTCAACATAACGGCGTTGAGAACGCGAGTTTTCAGGCGAGCAATTTGTTTGATTTTTCTTCCGACAGTTATGGCCTGCTTTCACAAGCGCTTGATGGGGCTGTAGATCGGGTGTTGATCGACCCGCCACGCGAAGGGGCGTTGGCCGTATGTGAGGTATTAAGCCAATTACAAGGCTCAGACCGTCCCCAGCGTATTGTTTACGTGTCCTGTAATCCGGCAACACTGGCTCGAGACGCGGGCATTTTGTGTCATTCAGGCGGCTATCGCTTGCGACAGGCCGGTGTGGTGAATATGTTCCCACATACCGGCCATGTCGAATCAATCGCTGTTTTTGAGTGACTTTAAGCCTTCTAGAGCATCTAGTGTTCGCTTTGCTGCCGCTCTGACTTGATCTGGCGCTGTGCCACCCACATGCGAACGTGCGGTGACTGACCCTTCTAAGGTCAGGACTTCGTGCACGTCGGCTTCAATTAGCGGATGAAAGGCTTGCAATTCGGCCAAATCAAGTTCTGGCAAATCGCAGCCACGTTTTTCGCAGGTCAAAACGGCATGAGCCACGACCTCATGGGCATCGCGAAACGGCACGCCTTTTTTGACCAAGTAGTCCGCCAAGTCGGTGGCCGTGGCAAATCCTTGCTTGGCCGCCTCGCGCATGGCCGTGGCATGAACAGAAACACCTTGCATCATGTCAACAAAGATCGTTAGGGTGTCGCGCACCGTATCAGCGGTGTCGAATAATCCCTCTTTGTCTTCTTGATTGTCTTTGTTGTAAGCCAGTGGCTGACCCTTCATCAGGGTCAAAAGGGCGATCAGATGACCATTGACCCGACCGGTTTTACCGCGCGCCAGTTCGGGTACGTCAGGGTTTTTCTTTTGCGGCATGATGGAGCTGCCAGTGCAAAAGCGATCGGCCAGGGTGATGAAACCCACGCGTGGGCTCATCCATAACACCAGCTCTTCTGACAAGCGAGAGATGTGCGTCATGATCAAGGCACCCGCGGCACAAAATTCAATTGCGAAGTCTCTATCTGACACGGCATCAAGCGAATTCTGGCAAACATCATCAAAACCAAGTGTGCGGGCCACGCGCTCTCGATCGATCGGGAAACTGGTGCCGGCTAAGGCAGCCGCACCCAAAGGCAGGCGGTTTACGCGGCGTCGACAGTCGGTCAGGCGCTCAAGGTCACGTGCAAACATTTCGGCATAAGCCAATAGATGGTGACCGAAAGTGACTGGTTGAGCCACTTGTAGGTGGGTAAAGCCAGGCATGATGGTGTCAGCGTGGCGAATAGCCTGATCAGCGAGTACCGCTTGTAGATTGATCAATTGGGTAGAGATCAGATCAATTTGCTCTCTGACCCAAAGGCGAATGTCGGTGGCGACCTGATCGTTGCGTGAGCGACCAGTGTGTAAGCGTTTGCCGGCATCGCCGATGATCTCGACCAAGCGTTTTTCAATATTGAGGTGAACATCTTCGAGGTCTAGTGACCAGCTGAACTGTCCGCTTTCAATCTCTTGGCGCACTTGCGTCAATCCGCTCTGGATGCTGTCGTAATCAGTTGCTGAGATGACGCCTGTGTGCGAAAGCATCTCGGCGTGGGCCAATGAACCAGCGATGTCGTGAAAGGCTAGCCGTTGGTCAAAATCCACCGAGGCGGTGTAGCGTTTGACCAGATCGGAAACCGGTTCAGAAAAGCGTGCAGACCAAGCTTGAGATTTCTTAGCAAACTGATCGTCGGGGGTGGGATTAGTATTTGTCATGGTGACTTGATTATAGGGCCCGAGCGGGCCGCCTTGCCATGCAATAATCAAGCCTTGTTTTCTTTGAATGTGAAGATGCCCATGGCAGCCGCCAATGTTGCGCTGGCGCAGCTCAATGCTGTAGTCGGCGATTTTTCTGGTAACGCAGAACAAATTGAAAAAATGGCTCGTCAGGCCTCAGCCAATGGGGCTGATTTGGTGTTGACGCCTGAGTTAGCACTCACTGGCTATCCGCCTGAAGACTTGTTACTACGTCCAGCCTTTGTTGACCAAGAGCGTCAAGCGCTTGAGCAGTTGACGCAGCGTCTGGCGGATTTGCCAAGGCTCGCGGTAGTGGTCGGCCACGTGTGGGCTGAGGGGAGTCACTTATACAACGCAGCCAGCGTTTTGCGCGGTGGGCAGGTGATCGCGCGCTATTTCAAGCGGGAGCTGCCCAATTACGGCGTGTTTGATGAGCAACGCTATTTCAGTCGGGGTGATGAGGCCTGCACGTTTGAGCACGCAGGGGTGTGTTTTGGGATCAACATTTGTGAGGATTCATGGCTAAGAAGCGCACCAACCGCGGCCAGTGAGGCTGGGGCTCAATGCTTGCTGGTCTTGAACGCTTCTCCATTTCATATGGGCAAATTCACGCAGCGTCTGGAAATGATGCGCCGCTGTGTCGATCGGGCAGGCGTGAGCCTGCTCTATGCCAATCTGTGTGGCGCGCAAGACGAGTTGGTGTTTGAGGGGATGTCATTTGCCCTCGACCGTCAAGGTCATTGCCTTGGCCATGCGCCTACGTTTAAGCCCGCCCTGGTTCACGTTCAGGTCCAGTCGAGCGGCGCACTGGCTCTTGGAGATGGACCATGGAAACCGGTGACAACCATGGAAGAAGAGGCTGAGCACGAGCATCTGGCAATGGTCTGGGGTGCACTGTGCACTGGCGTACACGACTATGTCAAAAAAAATGGTTTCAAAGAGGTTGTCCTGGGCCTATCGGGCGGGATTGACTCGGCATTGGTTTTGGCGATCGCCGTTGACGCGTTGGG
>JAWOGG010000199.1:0-2956 GCA_046497085.1 Orrella sp. | reverse complement strand
CAGATCTCCCGCCAGAACGGATGCCAGGCGCAGAAAGATCAGGAATCCGTTGGTGCTGCCGCCCCACATGATCAATGTGAAAATCAGGGGGGCAGTTCAGATGTCCGATATGACCAATGCCCCAGACGCTCAAGGTAACCCCTCAGCCACGGGTGTCGTTAAATGGTTCAACGACGCCAAAGGTTTCGGTTTCGTTACCCCCGATGATGGTGGCGAAGATTTATTCGCTCACTTCTCATCTATTCAAATGAATGGTTTCAAAACACTCAAAGAAGGCCAGCGAGTTAATTTTGAAGTCACTCAAGGCCCCAAAGGCAAGCAAGCAGTTAATATAACGGCTGGATAATTGAACGGGGCTAAAAACCCCACCATGCCTATGCTTGCTGATTTTAAAGACCGATTGCCACGAGCGAGCGGAGCTGTGTTTTGTTTTCTGAAAAATACGGCACTCGGCGTGGCCTTACTGACCGCAAGCAACATAGCAGTGGCGCAGCACACCCCCTTGCCCACCATAGACTTGTACGCCGGCATGCATCGCATCGTGGCGGAGTTAGCGGTCAAACCCGATGAGCGTGCTCAAGGTCTAATGGGAAGAAAATCACTGGAAGAACAACGCGGCATGTTGTTTGTATTTGATCGCTCAGGCAAACAGTGCTTTTGGATGCGAAACACCTTTGTTCCGTTATCCATTGCCTTTTTGCGAGATGACGGTTCAATCGTCAACATCGAAGACATGCAGCCCCAAAGCGACACAGATCACTGCTCAGACGAGCCCGTGCGGCTCGCACTTGAGGTTAATCAAGGTTGGTTTGCCAAACGAAACATTGGCCCTGAAATGACCATTAGAGGCATTCCAACGCTTCGTTAAAGATTCTGTGCACAGACAAATGTACGCTGTGTGTAACTGCCGATCACCTGACCCGTGACCGTAAATACTGACTCAAACCATTGAAACCAAAAAACCCACCGGTACAGACGCACAGGTGGGTTTTTTGCTGGTTTAAGGTTAATACTAGCGGAATTCTAGACGCGCTCGACAATCACAGCGATGCCCTGACCCACACCAATACACATGGTGCATAACGCATATCGACCTTGTATTTTGTGCAACTGGTGAACAGCTGTCATGACCAAACGGGCACCGCTTGCACCCAAGGGATGACCCAAGGCAATCGCACCACCATTGGGATTGACTCGCGGATCATCATCGGCCACGCCAAGCATGCGCAAAGTCGCCAAACCTTGTGCTGCGAATGCTTCGTTGAGCTCGATCACATCCATTTGATCAATGCTCATCCCAGTCATAGCCAATACTTTCTGTGAAGCTGGTCCAGGACCGATGCCCATGATGCGCGGCTCTACGCCCATTGTCGCCATGGCAACCACGCGTGCACGAGGTGTCAGTTGATGATCCTTAACCGCTTGCTCACTGGCCACTAACAAAGCGACTGATCCATCATTAACCCCTGAGGCGTTACCCGCTGATACTGAGCCACCTTCACGCACCACACCTTTTAGTTTGCTTAAGGCTTCCAAGCTAGTCTGGCGTGGATGCTCATCCCGCGATACAACCAACGGGTCACCTTTGCGCTGTGGAATATGAACAGCCGTGATTTCCTCATCAAAGTAACCTGCCGCTTGAGCAGCTGCCGCCTTGTCTTGGCTCGCCATCGCGAACTTATCTTGATCTTCGCGAGAAATGCCAAAATCGTCTGCAACGTTTTCTGCGGTTTCAGGCATCGAATCCACACCGTATTGAGTCTTCATCAACTTATTAACGAAGCGCCAACCGATGGTGGTGTCATAAATCGATGCTGACCGAGAAAATGCAGTCTCAGCTTTACCCATAACAAAAGGTGCACGACTCATGCTCTCCACACCACCAGCAATCATCAACGATGTCTCGCCGGCGCGAATCGCCCGTGCGGCAGTACCAACCGCATCCATTCCAGATCCGCATAAGCGGTTGATCGTGGCACCCGGTATGCTCGCGGGCAGCCCTGCCAAGAGAGATGCCATACGGGCGACGTTACGGTTATCTTCACCAGCCTGATTGGCGCAGCCGTACAACACATCCTCAACTTTCGTCCAATCGACCTGTGGGTTTCGTGCCATGAGCGCTTTGATGGGAAGCGCTGCCAAATCATCTGTACGCACGGAAGACAATCCGCCACCATAGCGTCCGATGGGTGTGCGGATTGCGTCACAAATAAAAGCGTCTTTTGCTGCCATGATTAAGCCCCATTATTAATTTTTCGTATTCGATGATAGAACAAAAACGCCGGCATCTGCCGGCGTTTTTAGTGTTACCGCTGGCTCTTGATTAGCCGAAATTCTTTTCAGCAAATGACCAATTAGCCAGTTTCCAGAACGTTTCCAAATACTTAGGACGGGCGTTACGGTAATCGATGTAGTAGGCATGTTCCCAAACATCACAGGTCAACAAAGGTGTGTCCTCAGTTGTCAACGGCGTTGCCGCGTTACTGGTGTTGACAATATCAACTGAACCGTCAGCTTTTTTAACCAACCAGGTCCAACCCGAACCGAAGTTACCCGCGGCCGACTTGTTAAATGCCTCTTTAAAGGCTTCAACGCTACCAAACTTTGCGTTAATGGCTTCGGCCAGCTTACCACTGGGTTCACCACCACCATTGGGTGAAAGGCTATTCCAGTAAAAGGTGTGGTTCCACACTTGGGCTGCATTGTTAAAAATACCACCGGTCGACTTTTTGATGATGTCTTCTAGCGGAGCCGACTCAAACTCAGTGCCAGGCACTAGGTTATTCAAGTTGGTTACATAAGTTTGATGGTGCTTGCCATAGTGAAACTCGAGGGTTTCCTGAGAGATGTGTGGCGCCAGGGCGTCAATGGCGTAGGGAAGTTCAGGCAGAGTGTGTGTCATAGAGTCAGCATCCTTTGTGTAAAACTTTCTAGCAAATAGTGTAAGGCGACAATC
>JAWOGG010000176.1:0-6646 GCA_046497085.1 Orrella sp. | reverse complement strand
AGACGTTGACTACAGCCCATACGGTTTTACCTTCAAACCATTTGTGCAGTGGTAGGGCATTACCTAGGTAATTGGTGCCATGGGCTTTGAGCTCAACTTTAAGCTCAAATTAAAACCCCTCATCGCCCATGGCTGAACCATTGTTTGGCTAAATGGTTTCGTGCTTTCGTACTTATGCCTGCGTGCTGGTTGTTGGCGACTTGGCAGTCCCAGTATTGCTAGCAATCGAGCGTGCGATTTCAATGTTTTTCTCACGGGTAGTCCCAGCGACCAAGAACAAATCAATCAATACCCAAAAGCCTAATCCACCGAAAGTAATGAGCTTTAAGATACCCAATACAATTTGACCCAACAAAAAGCGGTCAATACCGAAGTACCCTAAAAACACAGAAAACCCAAAAATAGCAACTGGGTTACGCGCTTGCTCATTGAAGCGGGTCATAAAATCGCTTTTCCTATCATCAGGCACAGAGCGGTAGATGGAGGCGAGTTCCAACAAATAAGCTTCGTTCTTCATTGTTGTCCTTTTTTTTGTTTAGGCACTATTGCGCCTAACTGAGAAGTGGGAGTTAGCATTGACGTGTCTTGCCATGGTGTCGAGGGCCAAAAGCCAACGGCGCCTAACTAAAAACACGATTAAATTTTTTAAACATTTAGAATGTCATTGTCAATTCAGCAACGGTCTCTGTTTTGTCACATTGGCTGTGATAAAAGCTGAGCTCGAATGGCACCCACTTCGGTTCTTAAAGTTCACTCCACCGTCACGCTCTTCGCTAAGTTCCTTGGCTTGTCCACATCAGTGCCGCGTGCACAAGCCGTGTGATAAGCCAATAACTGAAGCGGGATGGTGTGCAGAATCGGTGACAACAAGCCATAGTTTTCGGGCATCCTGATGACATGCATGCCTTCAGCCGCTTTGATTTGCGTATCGGTGTCGGCAAACACATAAAGCTCCCCACCGCGCGCGCGCACCTCTTGCATATTGGATTTAAGCTTTTCCAATAAAGCATCGTTAGGCGCGACAGTCACCACTGGCATTTGATCAGTAACCAATGCCAGCGGGCCGTGCTTTAACTCACCGGCTGGATAGGCTTCGGCGTGGATATAACTGATTTCCTTTAGTTTTAATGCACCTTCCAAGGCAATTGGGTAATGCATCCCACGCCCCAAGAACAACGCATCTTCACATCCCGCAAAACGCTCCGACCAAGCAATGATTTGCGGCTCTAGCGCGAGCACCGAAGTGATAGCCGCCGGTAAATGCCGTAAAGCCCGCACATGATCAGCCTCTTGTTGTTCAGTCAGGCGTCCGCGAACTTGCGCCACAGCCAATGTCAATAAGAAGAGCCCGGTCAGCTGAGTGGTGAACGCCTTTGTCGATGCCACACCCACTTCAACGCCAGCGCGCGTTAAGAAAGCCAAGCGGCACGCACGCACCATGGCACTGGTGCCAACATTGCAAATCGTCAAAGTGTTTGACATGCCCAGTGACTGAGCATGCTTTAAAGCCGCAAGCGTATCTGCCGTCTCACCCGATTGAGAAATCGTCACCACCAGCGTATCTTCGCTGGGCACACTCTCGCGATAGCGGTACTCACTGGCAATCTCGACATCGACCGGAATCTTAGCCATCGACTCCATCCAGTACTTGGCCGTCATCCCAGCGTAGTAACTGGTGCCGCATGCCAGGATCAGCACCCGTCGCGCTGCAGAAAAAATCTTAAAAGCTTCATCACCAAACAACTCAGGCGTTATGGCGTGCAAATCGTCGAGTGTGTCTGCCACAGCCCTAGGCTGCTCAAAGATCTCTTTTTGCATGAAGTGACGATAAGGACCGAGCTCAACCGCTGCTGTGTGTGCTTGCACGGTTTGGGCCTTGCGCTCAACTGCTTGTCCTGATCGGTCATAAATCCAAACCCTATCGGCCTGAAGGTCAGCCACATCGCCGTCTTCCAAATAGATAATTTGATCTGTGGTCCCTGCCAAAGCCAACGCATCAGAGGCTAGGAGGTTTTCTTTTAGACCCAATCCAATGACCAATGGCGAGCCATCCCGAGCCGTCACTAAACGGTGGGGTTCATCGCGACACATGACGGCAATGGCATAAGCTCCCTTGAGTGCCGCCGTGGTGGCCTGTACCGCTGCCAACAAATCCGCCTCATAGTGGTGGTGAACCAAATGAGCAATCACTTCAGTATCTGTCTGACTATCAAACACGTAGCCTTCAGCCTGCAGCATGCCGCGCAGTTCATCGTGGTTTTCAATAATGCCGTTATGCACCAATGCGATTTTTGGTTTGCCACCGTTCAGACCAGAGAAGTGGGGATGGGCATTGTGTGTCACAGGCGCCCCATGGGTTGCCCAGCGGGTGTGGGCAATGCCGGTAAACCCCTCAAGATGGTCTTGCGACACTTGCGCCACCAATTCAGCCACCCGCTCGGTGCTGCGCGCCCGGCTGAGTTCACCGTCTTTAAAAACAGCCACCCCGCAAGAGTCGTAACCGCGGTATTCCAGCCGCTGCAAGCCCTCGAGCAAGACGGGCACGATGTTTCGTTGAGCAACAGCACCGACAATCCCACACATGAGTCAGATCCTAAGATATTTGAGCAAAATAAGATTGTGCAACAATCAAGCCAAATTAATCTTGCAAATTTACGCTTGTAATGAAATAAAACACTGACTAACGCAGTATATGAAATAAAATATCAATAAATAATAATAAATCTTAGATTATTGCAATCAATGAGGGTAAGACTATGTCGTCTGAAACAGCAGCGTGGGACGAAAAAAATGACTTCGACGCCCTAGATTTGCGCATCCTCGGTCAACTGCAACTAGACGCCAGCCTGACCAATCAGGATTTGGCGCAAGCCGTCAACGCATCGCCAGCAACCTGCTTAAGACGCGTGCGCCGATTGGTGCAGACAGGCGCCATCGAAAAAACCGTCGCCATCCTCTCACCCACTAAAACCGGTCCCGTATTAACCGCCATTGTTGAAATCACCTTGAGTTCTCAGGACGCAGAATCATTGGCGCAGTTTGAGCGCTTGGTACAACGCGAATCCGCCGTGCAACAGTGTTACCGGGTTTCTACCGGCCCAGATTTTGTGCTGATCATCGCGGTCAGCGACATGGCCGCGTATCACGGCTTGGTGCATCGCACCTTAACAGCCGCCAATCATGTGCGTAATGTGCGTACGTTCTTCTCAATCCATCGCAGTAAGTTCAGCACCCAGTTACCTTTGCCGAGCCCATCCCCACTCAGGAAATAAATCAATGCCCTCTAGGTTTGCGGTTCATGTTTGGTTTTCCAGTGGCGCCTGATGTTCACCAAAAGAGCCATGGCAGACAGCACAACCGACATGATTAAGCCGTAGGTCGGTCCTAGGTCTTGACTGAGCGTGAACACCATGGCGACCAAAGCCGCACCAATCGTTTGACCAGACACCCGAGTCACCGCTTGTAAGCCGCCCACAGCACTGGCTCGTTCGCGCGGTGCTGATCCAATCAATACACGGTTATTAGGCGTCTGAAAGAATCCAAACCCAACACCACCGATCATCATGGCTAAAAACAACCAAGCATTGTGGGTGGTCGTATTAGCCAAGGCAATTAACACCGTACCCGTTAACATCCCAGCCGACCCAATGGCGCATAACAGTGCCACTGGGTAACGATCAGCCAAACGCCCCACAATCACAGCCATCACTGCCGTGCCCAGCGGCCATGCCGCCATCAGTAAACCCACCGCCAACGCGTCACGGCCGAGCGTTAGCAACAGAAAGAAGGGCAAAGAAACGAACGTCGCCATCTGAGCACTGAACGAGCAAACCGAAGCGGCCAAGGCCGATCGTATCGAATCAATGCGCAACAGATCGACTGGCACCAGCGGTGCTGTTTGCTGCATCGAACGACGCACCAAGCCAATCGCCATCAAGACGCTGAGTGCAATCGACAAGACAGCCAGTATCGGGTACTTGGCTAAATAATCCAGACCAAGGATGAACAGGCCAATTGTGATCGCACTCAGTACCGCTGCTTTAAAGTCAAACCGCCTATTAATTCCCGCCACCACGGGAAGTGCCCGCATGGACAAAGCAGCAACCCCAGCCACCGGAATCACCGACACAAAAATCCAACGCCAGTCAGCAACCGTCAGTATCAGTGAACCCAGCGTGGGTCCAATCACCGATGTCACTGAAACCACTACCGCATTCAAGGCAATCCCCCGCGCCAGTAAGCGCATGGGATAGATATGACGTAGCAAGCCACCAAACAGGCACATAATGGCCGATGCGCCTAGCCCCTGTACCACGCGACTCACTAAAAGTACTTCTAACGACGGCGCAAAAGTACTGGCCACAGCGCCAGCGACAAATAGGATCAAACCCGTCCGAAACACCCGTTTAAATCCTACCCGTTCAGCCATGGCAGCAAAGGGCAGCAGTGTCATGGCCACGGTCAATCCGTAGCCATTGACCACCCAAACAGTTGCAGCGGGAGTTACACCCAAACTGCGGGCGATGTCGGGCAGCGCAACATTGATCATCGAACCGTCGAGCACGCAAATGCCGATACCGACCAACAAAGTCACAACCGCCCAGTAGCGTTGCGGCGTAGGTAAGCCGTCACTAGCGGGCACTATTGGCACCGGTGGCTCGTTCGCTTCGATTGAAGCATTGTTTGAAGCATCGATTGGAGGCGTGTTACTTGGATTTTTTTGCAGGGCGTTGCCAATTCTCAACGGTCTTTTGCACAGGACGTGACAATGTCAGCTTATGGGCCGGCGCATCCTGCGTCAACGTGGTTCCGGCGCCAAGCGTCGCACCCTTACCCACACGCACTGGCGCCACCAACTGGGTATCTGAACCAATAAAGGCGCCGTCCTCAATCACAGTACGGTGCTTGTTCACACCATCATAGTTGCAAGTGATAGTGCCGGCCCCAATGTTGACGCCTTCTCCGATATCGGCATCACCCACGTAGGCCAAGTGATTCGCCTTACTGCCTTTGCCTAAAACCGTGTTTTTAATTTCGACGAAATTACCCACATGAGCCGAGTCAGCGATATCGCTTCCCGGACGTATGCGGGCATATGGACCAATCTGAGCCGCTTGGCCAATGGTCGCACGCTCGACATGGCTAAAGGCATGTAACTGGGTGCCGTCACCAAGCTCGGCATTTTTAACCACACAATGAGGTCCAATCACCACATTGTTGCCCAGTCTGACGTCCCCTTCAAAAACACAACCCACATCAATAAAGACATCGCGACCGCACGTCAATGTACCGCGAACATCAAAGCGTGTCGGATCGGCAAGTGCCACGCCGGCACGAAGTTGACGCTTAGCCATCTCGGCTTGCCATTGACGCTCAAGCGCAGCCTGTTGTTCACGGCTATTGACGCCTTGGGTTTCAAAAGGCAACTGTGGAGATACCGTATTGATTTCCACCTTGTCGCGGGCAGCCAAACCAATAATATCGGTCAGGTAGTACTCCTGCTGGGCGTTTTGATTGTCGATTTGATCGAGCCAGGCAAGCAATGCCGGAGTGGACGCCACCAACATACCCGTGTTGATCTCGTTGATCTCACGCTGTGCCGCACTCGCGTCTTTTTCTTCAACGATCGCCACAACCCGTTCTTGATCATCACGCACGATGCGACCGTAACCCGTCGGGTTATCCATGGTTTCCGTTAACAACGCCAAACCGCCGTCGGTTGCCGCAAGCAGTGCCTGCAAGGTCGCAACTTGTACCAAAGGGACGTCCCCATAAAGCACCAACGTTGCATCAGAAGCATCCCCGTCACTTAAGACCATGTGATCAATGGCTTGCATCACCGCATGCCCCGTTCCTAGCTGCGGCATCTGTTCGGCAAACAGCACATCGTTCTCATCAGCCAGCGCTTGGCGTATCTCAGATTGCCCATGACCCACCACCACAATCAAACGATCAGGTCCGAGTTGTCTGGCTGTCTCTAGTAGATGTAGCAACATGGGTTTGCCCGCAATCGTATGTAGCACCTTTGGGCAATCTGACTGCATGCGCTTACCCATGCCCGCAGCCAAAATAACAACATTCAACATAAATAAATACCAGTTTTAGAAAAGAGTGGTCTAAGTCGTCTTTTTAGCCCGACTAGAGGCCGTACGAGTCCGTGCCGTTGCACGGGAGGACGTTTTTTTAGCGACCTTTTTTGCGGGACTTTTTGCAGCACTTGCCGTTGTACCTTTACGAGGTGCGGTTTTGCGTGAGCCAGATGACTTCGTCTCGCCGGGCGCCTGTTGCGACATAGCCGATTGCGCGGCAGCAGTTGCTTGATTGGTTGCTTGAGTGGTCGCGGCGGCTAGCTGATGGAATTGATTTTCCAGCATATTCCACCAAGCCTGGGCAGCGGCATTGTTAGTCGTGGCATCCTTAGGCGCATCTTTGGCGGCAGTCGCTGGATCGTCGGCCGGTGGCTCAGCGGATGGCTTTTGCACTGATGGCTCAGGCGGTGGTGTTGCCGAAGTAGGGGCCGGCTTTAGCCCCAAGGCCACTTCTAGCGGAGAAGGGTTGCTGGTAGTGGAAGTGCTGTCAGCGGCACTTGCCCCCGGCACCTCGCCCATCGCCACAAAAGAGCGCAAGGTCTTCACCGTCGCTAGTT
>JAWOGG010000110.1:0-8921 GCA_046497085.1 Orrella sp. | reverse complement strand
CTTTGTTGGTGCTGTTACATCTGGATCGGGTGGGTAGTTTGATTGCGTTGGTCATTATCGGTCGCGAGATTGCCATCTCGGCGCTGCGCGAGTGGATGGCACAAATTGGCGCGGGTGGCAGTGTGGCTGTGCACTGGCTGGGTAAATTCAAGACCGCTGCCCAGATGGTGGCGATTCCTTGTTTGTTGCATTATGAGGACTGGCTGTCGCTTCCTGTCTATCTGATTGGCCAAGTGTTAATTGTGATAGCGGCCTTGCTGACGGTTTGGTCAATGCTCTACTATTTAAAGAAAGCATGGCCAGAAATACTGGCTCGTACTGAGTAACCTGGGAATTTTGCAAATTCGCAACTCAGTAACCAGTCATCTAACAATAGACAAGTCAGCCCACTGACACTTTGCCTTGGAGACATTGCCCATGAGCCGCTCAGCCTCACTCGGGCGTACACCTTTTTCAGCTCCCCATTCGGGTCGCCACAGTGACTGGCTCACCATCACGTTAGTAGGCTGCGCGCATGGCAGCTCGCATTTTTTTCAGCTGGTGATTCCCAGCCTGTTCTTACCACTGGGCCAAACCTTTGGTTTGGATTTTGCGCAGCTCGGGCTGTTGATGACACTGTTTTTTGTAGTCTCAGGGTTTGGACAGGTGGTGTCGGGCTTTGTGGTTGACCGCGTGGGGCCGCGACCCGTCCTATGGTTCGGGGTGGCCGGCTTTGTGGTGGCGGCATTGATGCTATCTATGGCTAACGGCTACGCCACATTGATGTTGGCCGCAGCCATGGGTGGCTTGGCCAATGCGGTGTTTCATCCGGCCGACTTCTCAATTCTTAATCACCGAGTCGCTGTCCAACGACTAGGGCACGCCTTTAGCGTTCATAACTTAACCGGCACACTGGGTTGGGCCTTGGCGCCTATCTTTGTGGTGGGAATCAGCCAAGTATGGGGTTGGCGCGCAGCTGCGCTAGGCGTGGCGGCACTGATGTTTGCGGTATTGGTGGCGATTGTGTTGGGGCGCTCATTGTTAGAAGTGGCGGGTACCCGTGAGCAAAAACGAGCCCAACAAGCCACACTCCAAGATGTGGCAGTGACCGTCTCTGCTACGCCTGCTGTGTGGTCGACTCTCAAACAATTATTGGCTTCGCCTGCCTTGTGGGGTGCCTTTCTTTTTTTCTGTTTTGCAACGATTGCTTTATCTGCGGTGCAGAACTTCACCATCCCAGTGATGGGTAGTGTCTATGGCATGAGCGCGGTTGTGGCGGGAACCGTGCTGTCTGGTTATATGGTGGGCCAGATGATTGGCATGGTGGCTGGCGGATTTTTGGTGAATGCGACAACAAAGACTGAGTACGTGGTGTTGGCCTCGCTGATACTGGCAGCAGGGATGTTCTTACTATTGGCCTCGGGTTGGGTGCCAGTGGCACTCGCGGCGTTGGTGATGGCCATGGCGGGATTTTTTGCCGGCGCTTCGGCACCATCTCGTGACATGATGGTTAGAAAAGTCACGCCTAAACAGTCTATCGGATCGGTTTATGGATTGGTATACGCAGGATTGGACGTCGGTTCTGCGTTAGGTCCATTGTTGTTTGGCCTGCTATTGGATGCGGGTTGGGCGCGCGGTCCGTGGATTGGTGCTGCGTTTGCGTTTGTATGCGGTGCATTGCTGGCTGGTCAGATCGGACGAGCCAGTCGGCAACCTACTGTTGAGCGCTACGCAACAGGTTAGGCGGCTCAGTGCCTGGTGTTGCCCGCCATGGATTGATATCGAGGCCACCGCGGCGGGTGTAACGGGCATAAACCGAAAGACTTTCTGGTTGGCAGCGCGCCATGATGTCACAGAAAATCCGTTCGACACATTGCTCATGAAACCCTTGGTGGTCACGGAAAGAGACGATGTAGCGCAGCAGCGCTGCATGGTCAATCGCTGGCCCGTGGTAGCTGATGTGTATCGTTGCCCAGTCGGGTTGGTCCGTGACCGGACAGTTGGACTTTAGCAACCGAGAGAACAAGTGCTCGGTTTGGATAGGGCGCTCTTGATCAACACCGTGGTTGTTCAGTAAGTCCGCATTGGGTTGGTAGTGCTCAATGACCAAATCTTGATCATCCAAACAACCCGTTAGCGACTCTTCAATGGGCTCTTGTTCAAATTGTGACGGTAGGATCAAGCCCAGTCTTACCGGTGCGCCGATCGCGTGGTCTAGGTCCTTTTGCAGGCATGCCAGCAAGGCGTCAGGGTTTGCAAAGGTACTGTGATTCAGGCTGTTCAGGTACAGCTTAAAAGACTTCGATTCGACAATAAAAGGACTGTCACAAGGCACCCAAACCTTGAGGATGGCTGTAACAGGCATGCCCGAAAGCTTAAACCATGACACTTCGTAGGCACGCCAAAGGTCCCAGCCGATAAAGGGAAGGGCAGTCGTGTTCGACACTTGGTTCAAAGCGCTGATCGATGATCGCGCTTGGTCGCGCGAGATCGGATAAAGCACCTCTGGACAGTAGCTTTTGGGGTAGGTGCTTTCTTTACCTAAAGGTAGGGCCTCGTCGTGGACGGGGAGGTGGTTGTGGGAATCAGCTGTCATGTGTGGGGTGTTGTTGAAGTTTGCATGATTGTAATCGGGCGGGTTTTTCATGTGGTGAAACTTTGGTTTCATGATGCGGTAAGACCTGCTGCAGCGCCGCATGCCTTCGTTTCATAAAGCCAAAATGCATTTTGCATGCCAAAATCAATTCTCTAACTATATGATAAATAAAGATTAAAAATATTGTCTTATATAAGACATCGGGCTCTTGCGCATCGCACCATGTCGGTAGACTTATCTCCATGGGGTAACGAATGAAATTCAAGTTTTTGTTTTTTATTTTTTATTTAAGGAGAACGGCAATGGGTAACAACACGATGAGTAACCGAGAGAGTGCAATCCGTGCCTTGCAAAAAGAGTGGGCTGAGAACCCACGCTGGCAAGGCATCAAACGCGATTACAGCGCCGAGGATGTGATTGCGTTGCGTGGGTCAGTGGCGATTGAGCACACGCTTGCCCGCGAGGGATCAGAAAAGCTTTGGCAGATGCTTAACCATGAGCCTTTTGTGAATACGTTAGGGGCGCTGACAGGCAATCAAGCCATGCAGCAAATCAAAGCCGGTCTGAAGGCCATTTACCTCTCTGGCTGGCAAGTGGCGGGTGATGCCAACCTTGCGGGCGAAATGTATCCTGATCAATCTCTTTACCCAGCCAATTCGGTTCCACAGGTGGTGCGTCGCATTAACAACGCCCTGCAACGCTCTGACCAAATCCAATGGATGGAAGGAAAAAACCCTGGCGATGAGGGTTATGTGGATTTCATGGCCCCGATTGTTGCGGACGCCGAGGCTGGATTTGGGGGCGTTTTGAACGCCTTTGAGTTGATGAAGTCGATGATTGACGCGGGCGCTAGCGGCGTGCACTTTGAAGACCAATTGGCTTCGGTAAAAAAATGCGGTCACATGGGGGGCAAAGTGCTGGTACCTACCCGAGAGGCTGTTAGCAAACTCGTCGCCGCCCGACTGGCCGCCGATGTGTCAGGCACGCCAACGGTCCTTTTGGCGCGAACCGATGCCGACGCGGCTGATTTGGTCACCAGCGATATCGACGATAACGACAGGCCCTTTTTGACGGGTGAGCGAACGGTCGAAGGCTTTTTTAGATCACGTGCCGGTATTGAGCAGGGCATCAGCCGTGGCTTGGCCTATGCGCCTTATGCCGATCTGATTTGGTGCGAAACAGCCACTCCCAATTTGGACTATGCACGCCAGTTTGCTGAGGCGATTCACCGCCAGTTCCCAGGCAAACTGTTGGCCTATAACTGCTCGCCTTCGTTTAACTGGAAGAAAAATCTCGATGACGACACGATTGCTAAATTTCAGCGTGAACTTGGTGCCATGGGATACAAATTCCAATTCATCACCTTGGCTGGGTTTCACGCTTTGAACTATGGCATGTTTGAATTGGCCCACGGGTACGCTCGCCGCAACATGAGTGCGTTTGTGGATCTGCAACAAAAAGAGTTTGCCGCCGCAGAGTTGGGCTTCACCGCTGTGAAGCACCAGCGCGAAGTGGGCACGGGTTACTTTGACGCGGTTACCCAAACCATCGAGGGTGGACAAGCCTCGACGACGGCTTTAACCGGCTCGACTGAGCAAGCTCAATTCGAGGCGGATGCCACCGCGGCTTGACCAGCCTTTGTCAGTCGTTAGTCGAGCGACCGTATGATTTAAAAGCAAGAAAAAGGCGCAAACCGTCACCCTTGGTGGGTGGCGGTTTTTTGCGTTTGGAGAGTAGTGCGTTGCCTGGCACTCTCTTATAGCCCGTGCTGAGACATTGACTGCTAAAAAGTTGACATATATCAAGGCAAGGCAGAGCCCTTGCTCCTAGCATCTCTCCATGGCCAAATCAATATTTGCTCTTAACCGCACGCTCACGCCCGATGAAATGATGGCGCGGCGCCGAACCTTGGTTCGTTTAGGGTTGGCATGGCTTGCCATGATGCAAGTGATGATGTTTGCGCTACCTGGCTATTTGCGGCGCGACACGTTCGGTCATGACAACTTGGATGTCCTGGATTGGGCCATTTTTTTGATGAACTGGGCCAGCTTGGCACTCACCATTCCGGTGATTCTGTACTCGGCTTGGCCGGTTTGGCAGGGTACTTGGCGGGCCTTACGCGAAAGGCACATCACCATGGATGTGCCGGTTAGTGTGAGCATGGTGGCCGCTTTTATTCCTAGCTTATATGCGACGCTATCTGGGCGGGGCGAGGTGTACTACGACTCTGTCACTATGTTTGTGGCGTTTTTGTTGACCGCTCGTTTTTTTGAGATGCGCGCTAGGCAATCTGTCGATAACGCTCAGCACTCGGCTGCACTAGAAGCGCTACGCCTACCTTTGATGCAAAAGGCCGATCGCATTGGCATGTGGTTTGTGGTCGTACAACTGTCAGTCGCATTTCTGGTGGCTGCGTATTGGTGGGTTGTCGACCCGACTTTGGCCTTAACGGTCATGGTCTCGTTATTGGTGATGAGTTGCCCATGTGCTTTGGCCTTATCTGCACCCATTTCGTTGGCGGCAAGCCACGCCACCTTAGCGGCTTACCCGGACATGTCGCCGGGCCAGACCGAGCGTCTATTTAAACAAGCGCGCCGCATCACCACCCAGAACTTATACGGGTCGTTGATTTTCCATCTCATTACGACACCATTGGCTGCGATTGGTTGGGTCACCCCATGGTTGGCGGCGTTGGCCATGTTTGTGTCGTCAGTGGCAGTTGGTCTGAACGCTTGGCGGCTGTATCGAGAGCCGGCAGTGGTAGCAGGCAGCGAGAGTGCGCCTGCACCGCTCGCACGGATTTGACATGGAGATCCTGTACCTGCTGCTGCCATTGTCATTGGTCTTTGTCGCCTTGATTGGCGGCATTTTGTGGTGGGCCGTGTTTTCTGGGCAATACGACGACCCTGACGATGCAGGGCAGTCGATTCTGGATGATGACGACACGCCAAGACGCGATTGATTGATACAGATCAAAGCACGGTTTTTAGTTGATCTACATCATCACAATAGTCTTTTTTTATTGATGTCTATTAAAGTTAAGGAAGCTAATCATGGCTAGTTCGTCGGTTGCGACGGTCGAGTCCTTCAACTACAAGGTGGTTCGCCAGTTTGCGATCATGACCGTGGTTTGGGGGATAGTCGGCATGTTGGTCGGTGTCGTTATTGCGGCCCAGTTAATGTGGCCGGAATTGAATTTCGATATCCCATGGCTGAGTTATGGTCGACTGCGTCCTCTGCACACCAATGCGGTGATCTTTGCGTTTGGTGGCAGTGCGTTGTTTGCTGCCTCCTATTATGTGGTGCAGCGGACGTCGCAAGTGCGCTTGCTATCGGACAAATTAGCCGCTTTCACATTTTGGGGTTGGCAAACCGTGATTGTCGCGGCGGTGATCACTTTGCCGCTAGGCTTTACATCGAGTAAAGAATACGCCGAACTCGAATGGCCGATTGATATCCTGATCACGCTGGTGTGGGTGGCTTACGCGGTGGTGTTCTTTGGGACCATCGTCAAACGGCGGGTCAAGCACATCTACGTGGCGAACTGGTTCTTTGGATCGTATATCCTGACGATCGCCATCCTGCACGTGGTCAATAACCTAGAAATTCCGGTGAGCTTCTTAAAGTCTTACTCGGTCTATGCCGGCGTGCAAGACGCCATGGTGCAGTGGTGGTATGGCCACAACGCGGTGGGTTTCTTCTTAACCACTAGCTTTTTAGGCATGATGTACTACTTCATTCCTAAGCAAGCCGATCGGCCGATTTATTCCTATCGGTTGTCGATCGTGCACTTTTGGGCCCTGGCATTCACATATATGTGGGCTGGCCCTCACCACCTGATTTACACCTCTTTGCCCGATTGGACTCAGTCGCTTGGCATGGTGTTCTCATTGATCCTGCTCGCACCATCCTGGGGCGGCATGATCAACGGCATCATGACCTTGTCGGGTGCTTGGTACAAGTTACGCACCGATCCCATTCTGAAGTTCATGGTGGTTTCACTGTCTTTCTACGGCATGGCGACATTTGAAGGTTCGATGATGTCGATCCGAACGGTCAATGCGTTGTCGCATTACACCGACTGGACAGTGGGCCACGTGCACTCGGGCGCGTTGGGTTGGGTCGCCATGATTACCTTCGGCATGCTCTATTACTTGATCCCACGACTTTGGGGTAAGACTCAAATGTGGAGTGTGCGTCTGATCGAAACGCACTTCTGGGTGGCAACCATTGGTGTGGTGCTCTACATCGCCTCGATGTGGATTGCCGGCGTCATGCAGGGTCTGATGTGGCGTGCCACTGAGCCCGATGGCACTTTGACCTACAGCTTTGTTGAGGCCGTGAAGTCTACCTATCCTTTCTATGCCATTCGTTTGGCTGGTGGCGCGCTCTTTTTAGGCGGCATGATTTTGATGGCTTACAACGTTTTGAGAACGGTAGTGGGCGCCAAGGCCATTAATCCGGCAGTGCCCGTTGACACGATTGATCCGGCTCGCCCTGCGGCAAGTCTGGCACAGGCTTAAGGTTGAATAAAAATGGATAAAGAGAACAAACGTTTCTTTACTCACCAAACGCTAGAAAAGAATATTGGCCTGTTGATCATCGCCAGCATTGTGGTGGTGCTGTTTGCAGGTCTGGTACAAATCGTGCCGTTATTTTTTCAGCACTCCACCATGAACGCTGCGCCAGGGGTGAAACCATATTCGCCTTTGTTGTTGGTCGGTCGGGATCTCTACATTCGCGAAGGCTGTGTCGGTTGCCACTCGCAGCAAGTGCGCATGTTAAGAGCTGAGGTGCAGCGTTATGGCGAATATTCGATTGCGGGTGAGTCGGTTTATGACCACCCGTTCCTGTGGGGCTCAAAACGCACAGGCCCAGACTTAGCAAGGGTTGGTCAACGGTATTCCGACGAATGGCACCGGATCCATCTGCGTAATCCGCGAGATGTGGTGCCAGAATCCAATATGCCCGGCTATCCCTGGTTGGCTCAAAACACGGTTGAAGGCACCGATGTGCAATCGCGCATGAAAGCGTTGCGTGTGGTTGGTGTGCCCTATACCGATGAAGAAATAGCGCAAGCGCCCGAGTCGCTGGTCGGTAAAACTGAAGAAGACGCCATGGTGGCTTATTTGCAGTCTTTGGGTACCGGCGTGCGAGAACAGCGTTTGAAAGAACAGGCGGAAAACCGAGTGTCTGTTAACGCCCAAACGGAGAATTGAAATGGTCATCATGAATGCGATTGCGACGATTCTGGCCATGGTGGTGTTTTTTGGCATTGTTTGGTGGGCGTTTTCTTCTCGTCGTAAGAAAGCCAATGATGAAGCGGCGCACCTACCTTTTGACCTGCCAGATGAGGGAGAGCCCAGCCAGCAGAACAATTCCAACAAGGTGAAAGACGATGAGTGATTTTGTCGATGGATTCTGGAGTTATTACATCGCCAGTATTACGCTATTGGGCATCATTTGGTGTCTGTGGCTATTGTTCTCTCAAAGGCGATGGTTAAAAAACCGGAAAGAGGACGAGGTTGAAGACACCGGCCATGTCTGGGACGGTAATCTGCGCGAACTCAATAATCCGGTGCCACGTTGGTGGACCGTGATGTATGTATTGTTCTGTGTGTTTGGGTTGGGTTACCTAGTGCTTTACCCCGGACTTGGCGGTTTCTCAGGGGTGCTGGATTACAGCAGTGCCAAGGAAGTGCAAAAGGACCAAAGACGTTACGTTGAGTCGGTGCGTCCGCTATATGCCAAGTTTGATGCCATGAGCATCCCCGAAATCGCAAAGAATCACGAGGCTCAGCAAATTGGGCAACGGTTGTTTTTGAATAACTGTGCCCAATGCCATGGTTCTGATGCCAAGGGAAGTCCAAGTTTTCCGAACTTGGTCGAAGGCGACTCGCTCTACGGTCGAACACCCGAGTCGATTGAACAGACCATTACCAAAGGTCGCAATGGCATTATGCCGGCCTATGCCGGCGTGATTGAACCTGCCGATCAGCGCAATGTTGCCAATTATGTCCGCTCCCTGTCTGGATTGGCTCATAACCAGCTCGCGGCGATCAAAGGTCAGCGTGTCTATATGGCGCAGTGCGTGGCATGCCATGGTGCTGAAGGCAAAGGCAATCAAGCATTAGGGGCACCTAACTTGACCGATGGGGTTTGGCTATACGGCAGTTCTGAAAACAGGATCCTCAATGCGATCAACAATGGTTTGAACAATCGTATGCCAGCCCAAGAGCACGTATTGACTCCTGAACAAATCCGCATGCTCACCGCTTGGGTATGGGGCTTGACTCATGATTCAAGCGAACAGGTGGCTACCAATGCGCCTGCTACGCCAAAGAAT
>JAWOGG010000253.1:0-10479 GCA_046497085.1 Orrella sp. | reverse complement strand
TTTTATTTGTTTAATGCGACCGCTGCGGCGATTCCTGCCACGCTTATTCTCTTTTACGTCGACGATGTATTGCAGCAATCGGGGCAAGAAGGCCTTTTTCTTGGTGTTTATTTCTTAGCAGGTTTGCTGACCCTGCCACTTTGGGTCAAACTGTCTGACCGCATCGGTAAGGTTAAAGCCTGGTTGATCGGTTCAGTTTTAGCTAGCGCTGCATTAGCGACAGCGGCTTTTTTAGGCAGCGGCGATGTATTGGCCTATGCCTTGGTTTGTCTCATATCTGGCGCGGCCTTAGGGGCTGACTTGGCATTACCACCTGCCATGTTAGCGGACGCCATTCCGGCCTCACAGCGCTCCAACACGGGTCTTTATTTTGGTGTTTGGGCCTTGATTGCCAAACTATCGTTGGCATTAGCCGCAGGGGCAGCGCTTCCGCTGCTGGGTGTTTTTGGATATGTGCCAGGCGAACCGGCCACCGCCGGCAACCTTGCCTTGCTCTATGCAGTTTTACCCATCGGCTTTAAAGTCCTTGCCGCATGGGTGATTTGGCCACGCCGCTTCTTTTCTTCTCGACCGACACGGGAGTCTCTACTATGAAACTAAAAGCTTTGGTTGCTTCGTTAAGCGCCGCGTTACTCACCGCTTGCAGTGGTGTTGATGTGCAGACTTACGCTGATCAAAAACCGGCACTAGAGTTACCCGTATTCTTTGATGGCACATTGGATGCCTGGGGCGTGTTTCAAAAGCGTAGTGGCGAGGTTGTTAGGCGCTTTCATGTTGAGATCATTGGCACTTGGGAGAGCCCAGACAAGGGTCAGCTCGATGAGTACTTTACTTACGCCGACGGTGAGAAACAACGCCGGGTATGGACCTTGACTCGCCAGCCCGATGGGACCTGGCAAGGTACCGCTGATGACGTTAAGGGCGTGGCCACAGGCAAAGTAGCCGGTAATGCCTTTCATTGGAAATACGTCCTCGAGCTTCCCGTTGACGGCAAAGTGTACGAAGTCAATTTTGATGATTGGATGTGGCTGTTGGATGAGACCAGCATGATGAATCGTTCGGTGATGTCAAAGTTTGGTTTTGATCTTGGTGAAGTCACCTTATTCTTTAAAAAACGGCCCCAACCATGATTGGTTCACGCTTGAATACGCCTATCCGTGACTGGACCGATCGACGAGTATGGATCGTGGGTGCGTCAAGTGGTATTGGCGCAGCTCTGGCGCAGGCCTTGCTTGCGGCCGGTGCACGAGTGGCCCTGTCGGCACGTCGCTTAGAAAAGCTGGCTGAGGTTGTGAGTGATCACCCTAATGCGGTGTTGGTGCCTTTTGATGCCTCTCAAGAGGAAGCTTGGGAGCCGGCGATTGAACAAGTAATGCACGCGCTTGGTGAACTCGATCTCGTGGTTCTTGGCGCGGCCAGATATGATCCACAACATGTCTGGGATCTTGACATGGCACAAGCAAAGGCCAGTTATGAATTGAATGTATTGAGCGTCTATCGCGCGGTTTCGCTTCTGACGCCAAGACTTCTGGCCCAGCGTCGCGGCGGCATAGCAGTCATCGGGAGTATTTCGGCCTACACCGGCTTGCCGCGCGCCATTGTCTATGGTGCAACCAAAGCTGCCTTACAAAACTTTACTGAAACACTTTATTTTGAGCTGGCACCCAAAGGCCTGTCCATTTATTTGATCAGTCCCGGATTTGTCGAAACGCCAATGACGGCCAAGAATGACTTCGCAATGCCAGGCATCATGACACCCGATGAGGCTGCAAGTGCGATTTTAAAAGGGATGGCAAAAGGGCGGTTTGAAATTCGGTTTCCGTTTGGCTTTGCCAATGTCTTGCGATGGATCAGTCGTCTGCCCTACCGGTGGCGGTTTCCGCTTCTACATCGGACGACCGGCCAATGAGAGCGGCCGAGAGATTTACTCATGCCTCAGACCGGATATGTGAAATTATTGACTGGTTTGAGGCCATGACGCCCTCAACATTAAACGAAATTGAGACGGTTTATGGGTCTCAAGCCCATTTTAGGGATCCGTTTAACGATGTGTCAGATGCGCAAGCCATCAGAGCCATCTACGCCCATATGTTTGAAAACCTGCAATCGCCACGGTTCGTGATTACGTCAGTGATTGAGCAAGACAGGGCGGTATTTTTGGCTTGGCAATTTAAGTTCGCTTGGCGCGCACGAGAGTTCGACATTCCAGGAGCCACGCAGTTTTGCTTGGACGAGACAGGTCTGATTATTGAGCATCAAGACTACTGGGATGTTGCCCAAGGGCTGTATGAGAAGCTCCCAGTTCTCGGCGCGGTCTTGAAACGATTGCGACGTGCCATGGCGACCAAGGTATAAAAAAGAAGGCCCCGACGAAAGTCGGAGCCTTAAAAGCCGGTAGGGCGCAGCAGTCCCAGCCGGCGGGGGATCGAGTGTTCCGAACTCACATTCGTGTTTATTTGGAAGATTGACTTCCAAATTTTGGAACACAACAAGACTATATGATTTCTCGCTGACTTGAAACTGACAATTGTTGTAATTTTGCTAACAAACTAGGTGTTTGTTGTGAACGTCAGAGTGAGCCGTGTGCCTGGCGGGCTTTGGGATGCGTGGGCGTCTGAAACGGTAATCGTGGCATGGTGACGTTGGGCGATTTCTTTGACGATGGCTAGACCCAAGCCACTACCATGAGTTTGTGTGCCCAAAACACGATAGAAACGATCGAAAATCCGCTCTCGCTCTTCAATGCCAATGCCGGGTCCGTTGTCTTGCACGGCCAATTCGACTGTTGACCCCAACAAGCGCACCGAAACGGTCACTTGGCTATGGATCGGGGCATAACGGAGTGCGTTGTCGATAATGTTGTTCAACGCTTCGGTCAGAAGCAGGGCATGGCCTTTGATCCAAGCGGGTTGGTCGACGCCCTCAAAACCCAAGTCAATTCCCGCGTCGAGCGCTTGAGGAACCCATTGTTCAGTCACTTCACGACTCAGTTCGTTGAGATCGACGATTTCTCCCTCTACTGTTTCTGGGTGCTCAGCGCTTGCCATCAATAGCAGTTGATTAATCAAGCGAGTAGCCCGTGTGGTGCCAGCGACTATTTTTCTAAGGTTTTCCGCCACCGCGTCGTTTGGAGCCGCTTTAAGGGCTAATTCGGCCTGTGACCTAAGCCCGGCCAAAGGTGTTTTAAGCTGATGGGCGGCATCGGCCACAAAACGGCGCTGTGCTTGAACGTTATGAGCCAAACGCAGCAATAAGTCGTTCATGGCATTGACCAAGGGTGCAATTTCGGACGGCGTGGCATGATTCTCAATGGCTGATAAGTCATCAGGCTTGCGCCCGCGTAAGCGTTTTTGTAGTTTATTGATGGGTGCAACGCCTCGCGATAGGCCGAACCAAATGAGCAGAGCAGCGATTGGCAACACCAAAAACTGCGGGATGATGACGCCTTTGATAATCGCATTGGCCAGTGCTAACCGGTTTTCTCTTCCTTCGGCTACGATTAATAAAACCCGCTGGTTAGGGTTAACGAGGTCGGCACTGTTTGGGTTTTCTAACCATTGATAAGCTAGACGAACCTCGTACCCTCCTAATGTTCGGTCTTCAAAGTAGGTTTTATTGAGAACGAGCTCAGCGGGCTGACTCGGACTTGGTAATGCTTGATCGCCACTAAGCACGGTTCCGTCGACCAATTGTGCTTTCCAAAATACGCCCTCACTATCCCTTGTTCTCAAAGCGATTCGAGCGGGTGCAGTCAGGCTGAGCTTGGGCACCTGCTCACCCGTGGGCCACTCGATTTGATGTGACAGAATCGCTAATGCGTTATTTAAGCTCCGGTCATAGGGCGTATTGGCAATATCTTGGGCGACCACGTATGTGATCACCACGCTCATTGGCCATAGCAAAAACAGCGGCGCCAGCATCCAGTCCAAGATTTCGCCAAGCAACGACCGCCGGCGCAAACCAACGGGCGCCGCGTGTGGTCCGGCCGTTGACTGATTGGAAGTGCTTAGAGCCAATGCTTGCCTAGAGGTTTATAGTGTGTCGGAGGAGTTTTGTGAGGTTTGAGTACGCATAACAATATCAGGACCCGGTGATTGAACTTGTTGAGCGTCGTTTTCCTGCGTTTCTCGTTGTAAACAATAGCCCAACCCGCGCACGGTCGCAATGCGAACACCACTTGGTTCGAGTTTTTTTCTCAATCGGTGAACATACACTTCGATGGCGTTTGAACTGACTTCCTCTCCCCATTGGCATAAATGATCGACAATTTGCGATTTATTCACCATCCGTCCCGTGCGCGCGAGCAATATCTCAAGCAAACTGACTTCGCGTGCTGATAGGTCTAAGGGGTGCTCATTAATTGAAGCTACGCGACCTGTTTGATCAAAAACCAACCGCCCATGTCTTATGAGCGTGGCTCCGCCGCCTGCGCCACGTCTCGTCAAAGCCCTAACCCGAGCCTCGAGCTCGGATAATGAGAACGGTTTTGCCATGTAGTCATCAGCCCCTAGGTCTAGACCGCGAACCCGTTGCTCGACCGAGTCAGCAGCCGTTAAGATCAAGACGGGTAGGCGAGAGTCCTTTTGGCGCAAGCTTTGTAAAACATCTAAGCCAGAAAGCCTTGGCAGTCCCAAATCTAGAATCAATAGGTCGAATTCTTGCGATCGTACGGCTGTGTCTGCGGCAATACCGTCACTGACCGCATCGACGGCATAGCCGTTTTGCCGCAAAGACTGTGTCAGGGCGTCGGCAAGCAAATGGTCATCTTCAGCGATCAGAATTCTCATGATTTGAGGGCTAAGTAAATGCGGATACGGAGATTCTTGCACAGCCGTGACGTATTGCCTACGGTAACAACCCGAAATATGACTAGATAGTCGGACATGTACTGTTTAATTTGTCATGCTGTGTATTTATACAGTACTATCCAATGTGATAATGTCGCTGACAGTAAAAAATGATGACAGCAAAACCAGTCACAACATTACTTTCACGATCAAAAGTTAGACAATTTCGTTTAGAACCTCACAAGACCCCTTAAGGATGATTCATGGACGACAAAGCGACCAAAGCAGCGGCGGCAGAAAAAGGTAAAGCCTTGGCGGCTGCGCTCTCCCAGATTGAAAAACAGTTCGGGAAAGGCTCGGTTATGCGTTACGGCGATAACGAAGTCGAACACGACATCAAAGTGGTGTCGACGGGTTCGCTAGGTTTGGATATTGCATTAGGTGTTGGCGGGTTGCCGCGAGGACGCGTGATCGAAGTCTATGGACCTGAGTCTTCTGGCAAGACAACGCTTACGCTCCAGGTGCTCGCTGAAATGCAAAAGCTTGGCGGCACATGTGCTTTCATTGATGCTGAGCATGCGCTCGACGTCCAGTATGCCTCGCGCCTTGGTGTGAATTTGACCGACCTGTTGATTTCGCAGCCTGACACAGGTGAGCAAGCGCTAGAAATTACGGACGCTTTGGTTCGCTCTGGCTCGGTTGATCTAATCGCTATTGACTCTGTCGCCGCCTTGACCCCAAAGGCCGAGATTGAGGGTGAAATGGGAGATTCGTTACCAGGTTTACAAGCTCGCTTAATGAGCCAAGCGCTCCGTAAACTCACAGCAACCATCAAGCGAACCAACTGTACGGTGATTTTTATCAATCAGATTCGTATGAAAATCGGCGTGATGTTCGGTAATCCTGAGACAACCACTGGGGGCAACGCGCTTAAGTTTTACTCTTCCGTGCGACTTGATATCCGCAGAATTGGCGCCATCAAAAAAGCCGATGAAGTGGTGGGTAACGAGACTCGTGTCAAAGTAGTCAAAAACAAAGTGGCCCCGCCTTTTAAGCAAGCCGAATTCGACATTCTTTACGGGGCGGGCATTTCGCGCGAGGGTGAAATCATTGATTTGGGTGTCTCAGCCGGCATCGTTGATAAGGCGGGTTCCTGGTTTAGTTATAACGGCAATCGGATCGGTCAGGGCAAAGACAACGTTCGCGAGTATCTCAAAGAGCATCCAGAAATGGCCATGGAAATTGAAAATCGAGTGCGAGAGAACTTTGGCGTGGTGACACGGGATACGCTGCCTGCCAAGGCAACCGCAAAATCGACCACAACTCAAGAGCCTGTACCCGATAGCAAAGAGTAATCGGTAGTGCGCATGGGCCAACCAAACAAACAGGTACTGTTAAAAAAGCCAGCGCTAAAAATCAAGGCGGTGGCTTGGTTGGCCCGTCGTGAACACACCCGTGCAGAGTTGGTGAAAAAGCTACAGCCTTTGGCCGAGGATCCTGACGATATCCTAGCGGTGTTAGAAGAGCTCAGACAAGGTGGTTGGCAATCCGATGAGCGTTTTGCGCGTGCCTTTACTCATCACAAGTCGCAGCGCCAAGGTGCAGCCCTGGTCGCACAGGGCATGCGTCAGAAAGGCGTTCCTGATGAAATGATCGCTGATACGTTACAAGCGCTAGCGGGATCTGAATACGGTCGGGCCCGCGACGTCTGGGAAAAGAAATTCGCACGCCAAGGGCCTCCAACAGACCATAAGAGTTGGGCACGCCAAGCCAGGTTTCTAGCCAGTAGAGGGTTTGCCGCGGATGTCATCCGCAGAGTGCTCGGGTCAAAAGGTGACCCAGACAACGACTAAAGGTCGACCAGCAGTCTTGCCCCCTTTCTGATCGCGTTATACTCTCGAGGTTTACCTTATTTGTCAGCAGTCTCCCGTGAGACTAAGCGCCTGCTAATGCCTTTACCGCCATCAGATTGTCCCAGAAAACCGATGCACAATCGGACGATACGCGCGCATTCCTATGAGCGAGAAGACGGACTCTGGGAGATTGAGGCCGAGCTTCTCGATACCAAAGCTTATGACTTTCCCCGCAGAAGTGGTGCTGTACATCCGGCGGGTCAACCATTTCATCATCTGCACTTGCGGGTCTCATTTAATGATGATTTCGTCATCCAAAAAGCGGTAGCGGTATTTGATTCAGCGCCATTTGGCGAGAATTGCAGTGCCATTGAAGCCGACTATGGTGACTTAGTGGGTATGAATCTGATAAAAGGGTTTAGGCAAACCGTTAAGTCACGCTTTGCTCGAACAGCTGGCTGTTCGCACATGAGTGAGTTAGCAGGTGTGTTACCAACAGTGGCCATGCAAACCATGGCGAATCGGCGTAAGTCGGTGAAAGACCCCGATCAATCAGCGCGTCGTCCCTTCCAAATTGAAGGCTGCCATGCTTTGCGTGTTGATGGGCCGGTCGTAAAAGAATTTCATCCTAAGTGGTACGTGGCGCCGAAGGTTCGGTCATCAGGTATTACTTAGATAAAAGGGGAGCTGACACCGTATCGGGTTAACTCACGGGCAGTGCAGCATAAAAACAGCAATATTTGATTGATAGACCACAAACGATACAAGGGACCTCATGAAAATCCATGAATATCAGGGCAAGGAATTGCTGCGCAAATTTGACGTTGCGGTGCCACACGGTTTTCCAGTGCACAGCGTAGATGAAGCGGTACAAGCCGCCGAAAAACTAGGTGGGCCTGTTTGGGTAGTTAAAGCCCAGATTCACGCGGGTGGGCGAGGTAAAGGCGGTGGCGTCAAACTTGCAAAATCGATGGATGAGGTTCGTTCGCTGTCTGAGGAAATCCTCGGGATGCAATTGGTGACGCATCAGACGGGGCCTGAGGGTCAAAAAGTGCGCCGTCTTTTGATTGAAGAGGGAGCCGATATCCAGAAAGAGTATTACGTGGGTATCGTCACGGATCGCGGTACACAGCGGGTCTGTGTGATGGCATCCAGTGAAGGCGGCATGGACGTCGAAGAAGTCGCAGAGAAGACGCCTGAGAAAATCCTGAAGGTATTTGTCGATCCCAAAGTCGGCTTATCCGAAGATGAAGCCATCGAGTTGGCCATGGGCATTGGTGTGCCAGAGGCTTCGGTTCGCCAAGCTGCTAGCGAGTTTCAAAAACTTTATAAAGCCTATTGGGAAACCGATGCGTCCTTGGCGGAAATTAACCCGCTTATCCTGACAGGTAGCGGCAACATCATCGCCCTTGATGCCAAGTTCAACTTCGATAGCAATGCTTTGTTCCGTCACCCTGAGATCGTTGAATACCGTGATTTGGATGAAGAGGATCCAGCTGAGATTGAGGCCAGCCAATATGACTTGGCCTACATTCAGCTTGACGGCAACATTGGATGTTTGGTTAATGGTGCTGGGTTGGCCATGGCCACCATGGACACGATCAAATTGTTTGGTGGTGAGCCCGCCAACTTTCTTGACGTCGGCGGTAGTGCCACGGCGGAAAAAGTGACTGAAGCCTTCAAAATCATGCTCAAAAATGAGGGTGTACAGGCGATTCTCGTGAATATTTTTGGTGGCATCATGCGCTGTGACGTCATTGCCGAGGGTGTGATTGCGGCGTGCAAAGCCGTTAACTTAAGCGTGCCATTGGTGGTCAGAATGAAGGGAACCAACGAGGAGCTCGGCAAAAAGATGCTGGCCGAGTCAGGTTTACCGATTATTAGCGCCAACACGATGGCCGAAGCCGCCACCAAAGTGGTCGAAGCAGCCAAATAAATTAAGCCGCTGGTTAAGCAGGCACTGAATGCCAAAAGGCACCTAAAGGATTCAATATGTCGATTTTGATTAATAAAGACACCAAAGTCATCACACAAGGTATTACCGGTAAGACCGGCCAGTTCCACACGCGCATGTGTCGCGATTACGCCAACGGTCGGGCTGCGTTTGTAGCCGGGGTGCACCCCAAGAAAGCCGGTGAAGAGTTTGAAGGCATCCCAATTTTTGGGTCTGTAGCTCAGGCCAAAGAAGCAACTGGCGCCACCGTTTCGGTGATTTATGTGCCGCCAGCGGGTGCAGCGAGTGCCATCATGGAAGGCATCCAAGCTGAATTGGATTTGGTCATCTGCATCACAGAAGGCATCCCAGTACGGGATCTGTTGGAAGTCAAAAGCAAAATGGCTGAAATGAACAGCAAAACCTTATTGCTAGGACCCAACTGCCCTGGTTTGATCACGCCCGACGAGATCAAAATCGGTATCATGCCTGGTCACATTCACCGCAAAGGACGCATTGGCATTGTGAGTCGGTCCGGTACTTTGACTTATGAAGCGGTCGCACAAGTCACCGAGCTCGGTTTAGGTCAATCGAGTGCGGTTGGTATTGGTGGCGACCCTATCAACGGCCTGAAACACATTGATGTCCTCAAAATGTTCAATGACGATCCCGAGACTGATGCCGTCATCATGATCGGCGAAATCGGCGGTCCAGACGAAGTTGATGCGGCGCGTTGGGCTAAAGACAACATGACCAAGCCAGTTGTGGGCTTTATTGCAGGTGTAACAGCGCCTGCCGGAAAGCGCATGGGTCACGCCGGTGCCCTGATTTCTGGTGGGGATGACACCGCCGATGCCAAGATGGAAATCATGGAAGCCTGCGGTATCAAGACGACGCGTAACCCCTCAGAAATGGGTCAATTGCTTAAGTCTGTACTCTAACCACAAACTGCTCATGCATTAACAGGTTGGTTAGGGCAAGCGGGGTGCGATGCTTTGGCATGGCACCCCTTTTTATTGTTAGCAGACATTTGGCGCGTCGGTTGGCTACACTAGAAAAGCGATGACAGCGTCCACTTTTTGTGAGGGTCTCATCCCCACAAGGCACGGCGACGTTCACGTGGCCGCCAGCAGCGAAGGCAACGGCCACGTGAACGTCGCCGAACAGATGGCGGGCCTCGGCAATCGCCTTCTTCCCCCAGATACCGGTATGCACGAAGTTGGCGCGGCCGCCGGCGCCCAGCAGGTTGTAGGGCACCGCAGCGAACTGCAGGGTGGCCCCGCCCTGGGTGAAGAGCACCCGGTAGTTGTCGGGGATCTCCAGCAGTTCGCGCAGGTCGGCTTCAGCCTGCTCGGCGATGGCGACGAACGCCTCGCTGCGGTGGCTCATCTCCATCACCGAGAGGCCGAGGCCACGGTAATCCAGCATTTCGTCCCGGGCGCGCTCCAGCACAACGGTGGGCAGGGCGGCCGGGCCGGCACAGAAGTTGTGGTGACGTGTCATCAGCGTTGCGTGTCCTTATTCCTGATCCGGCTCGCCGCCGGCATCCTCCGTCCCGTCCACCGGCGCCTCATGGGCCACCACGTCGATATCCTCGGGCTCCTCAATCCGCACGGTCTTGACCAGTTTCTCGTCGTTGCCCAGGCGAATCAGCATCACGCCCTGGGTATTGCGCGAGGTGATCGAGACCTCGTCGACGCGGGTGCGCACCAGGGTGCCGCGATTGGTGATCAGCATCATCTCGTCGGTGGTATAGACCTGCATGGCCGCCACGAGGGAACCGTTTCGCTCGCTGGTCTGCATGGCGATCACGCCCTGGCCGCCGCGGCCGCGCAGCGGAAATGCCTCGAGCCGGGTGCGCTTGCCATAGCCGTTCTCGCTGGCGGTGAGGATGGTGATCTGGCCG
>JAWOGG010000093.1:0-16060 GCA_046497085.1 Orrella sp. | reverse complement strand
GGTTATTTACCCAAAACGGCGACATCAAAATACGCAACGCCAAATACAGAGACGACACGCGGCCTCTAGATGAACACTGTCAGTGCCACACCTGCAAACATTTTTCTAGAGCCTACCTGCATCATTTACAACGCGCCAACGAAATCACGGGGGCACGTTTGAATACATTACACAATCTCCACTTTTATCTCGATATCATGTCGCAAATGCGGCTCGCCATCGAGCAAGGCAGCTTTGAGACTTGGAAAAAGGATTTTCTAAATCAGCGAGCAGCCAACTCGGTACAATAATGAGTTATGTAACGAATTTATAAGTAATTTTTAAAAGGAGGCTTCAATGTCTTTGCATGAAACAGCGGGTGCGGTTCTCGCGCAGGCCGGTGGTGATCTAAGTTCTTTGACCGGTTTGCTCCCTATCGTATTGATGTTTGTGATTTTGTATTTCTTGATGATTCGTCCGCAAATGAAACGTCAGAAAGAGCACAAAGCGTTGGTGGCCGCGTTAGCCAAAGGCGACGAAGTCATCACAGCCGGTGGCATGCTTGGTAAAGTGACCAAAGTCACTGAAGCCTATATCGGCGTTGAAGTCAGTGAATTGGCTGACAAACCCGTTGAAGTGTTGCTGCAACGTACCGCCGTTCAGACCGTCTTGCCCAAAGGCACGATGAGGCAGATTTAACGTTCAACGCGATATTCTCCCACGCTGACAGTGCCGGCTCCGTCCGGCCTGCAGCTATTCAATAAGTGCTGCTCCCATGAATCGTTACCCACTGTGGAAATATCTGACTGTTCTCGTCGCATTGGTCGTAGGCTTTCTATACACCCTACCTAATTTTTTCGGCGAAGCCCCAGCGGTACAAGTCTCGAGCGCGAAGTCGACAACCAAAGTCGAACCAGAACTGCTCGGTCGAGTGCAAAGCATCCTTGACGAGGCGGCGATTCCAAGCACGGCCTCTAATTTTGAGCGCAACGGGCCCGTCGGGACTGTGCGTTTTAGATTCTCAACACCTGATGAGCAGTTAGAGGCGCGGGATGTGATTGAGAACGCACTCAATCCAGACCAAACCGATCCCACATACACAGTGGCACTCAACCTGTTGCCAGCCTCACCAGATTGGTTGAACTCAATTGGCGCGGGACCTATGTATCTAGGGCTCGACTTACGTGGTGGTGTGCACTTTCTTTTACAGGTTGATATGCAGGGCGCGCTTGCGGCTCGCTACGACTCGCTTGCGACAGATTTAAGAGCTGCTTTTCGCGAAGATCGCATCAATGCTCGAAGCGTCGAGCGTGCCGACATGTCGGTGGTCGCTATTTTTGCTGATGAAGCGGCGCGCAGTCGAGCCATTGGGCTGCTGCGTAATCAATACCAAGACATGTCATTTATTGAGGGTGTGAGTGAAGGCGCGCAAAGTGGATTGCCTCAAATCACTGCAACACTCAGTAATGCTGCCATGGCTGCCGTGCAAAGCAGTGCACTTAAGCAAAACATCACCACGCTTCATAATCGAATCAACGAACTCGGTGTGGCTGAACCCATCATCCAACAACAAGGTGCGGATCGTATTGTCGTTCAGCTCCCTGGCGTACAAGATGTGGCCAAGGCCAAGGAGATTCTGGGACGTACGGCAACCCTTGAAATTCGCATGGTTGACGACTCTCCGGCTGCCACTTCAGCACTTTCTGCGGGTACCGTGCCGTTTGGATTGGAACGCTATGAAGACACCGACGGCAGACCCATGTTGTTGCGCCGACAGGTCATTCTGAGTGGTGAGAACCTACAGGATGCACAGGCTGGTCGCGATCAGAACCAACAACCGGCGGTTCACTTAACGCTTGACAGTAAGGGTGCACGGATCTTTCGAGACGTGACACGTGACAACATTGGCAAACGGATGGCGATTTTGTTGTTTGAACAAGGCCGCGGTGAAGTTGTCACGGCACCGGTGATCCGCAGTGAGATCCCTGGCGGACAAGTGCAGATCTCGGGCAGCATGTCAGCCGTGGATGCTGCCGATATTTCGCTGCTGTTGCGAGCAGGCTCTTTGGCTGCTCCAATGACGATTATTGAAGAACGCACCATTGGTCCAAGTCTTGGTGCAGAAAACATTTCCATGGGCTTTAACGCCACGCTATGGGGCTTTGTCGCTGTGGCGATCTTCATGATCGTCTACTACCGGTTATTTGGCCTCTTTTCAGCACTTGGCTTAACGATCAACGTCTTCTTGTTGCTGTCGTTGCTGTCAATGTTGCAAGCCACCTTGACCCTACCCGGTATTGCGGCGATTGCTCTAACTATCGGTATGGCCATTGATGCCAACGTACTCATTAATGAACGAATACGAGAGGAATTGCGCAAAGGAGAGTCGCCACAACACGCGATACAGATTGGTTTCGAACGCGCTTGGGGCACGATCTTGGACTCGAACCTCACCACGCTAATCGTTGGTATTGCCTTGTTGATATTTGGTACAGGCCCCGTGCGAGGCTTCGCAGTGGTTCACTGCCTTGGCATTCTCACTTCCATGTTCACCGCGGTGGTCGTCGTTCGTGCGATGGTCAACTTATCCCATGGTGGTCGTAAAAAACTTCAGGGACTGTCGATCGGGACGGTCTGGAAACCCAAGGACTAAAACGCCATGGAATTTTTTAGAATCTCCCGCACGATCCCCTTCATGCGCCATGCACTGGTGCTGAACATGATCAGCGCTGTGGTGTTTTTAGCGGCAGTGGCCTTAATCATCTTGAGAGGTTTTAACCTTTCAATCGAGTTCACCGGTGGCACGGTGATTGAGCTGGCCTACCCGAATACCGCACCGCTGGTGGAAATCCGAGACGAACTCGAATCACTGGGATACACCGACTTCCAAGTGCAAAACTTTGGTACCTCTCGTGATGTGTTGATTCGACTGCCGCTGGCAGAGGGACAGTCGTCTGCAGACCAAAGCCAAGTTTTAATGGCGGCTTTGACAGCCTCAACACCAGACATCCTTTTGCAGCGGGTTGAATACGTCGGCCCACAAATCGGTCGCGAACTGGTTGAAAACGGCTTACTAGCCCTGCTTTTTGTGATCATCGGCATTGTGATCTACCTAGCCATCCGATTTGAGTGGAAATTTGCAATCGCTGGCGTGGTGGCGAACTTACACGACGTGGTCATCATCCTGGGCTTTTTTGCGCTCTTTCAGTGGGAGTTCTCACTTTCAGTGCTGGCAGGTGTTTTGGCGGTCTTGGGTTACTCGGTAAACGAATCAGTGGTGATCATGGATCGTATCCGTGAAAACTTCCGCCGCTTAAGAAATGTAGAGGTCAGCGAAGTCATTGACGGGGCAATAACCCAGACGATTTCGCGAACCATCATTACGCACGGTTCAACCCAAATGATGGTGTTGGCCATGCTGATTTTTGGTGGTCCCACTCTGCACTACTTTGCCCTCGCACTGACCATCGGCATTTGGTTCGGTATCTATTCCTCCGTTTTTGTCGCGGCTTCGATCGCCCTGTGGCTTGGCGTCAAACGCGAAGACCTCGTGAAACCGGTCAAAAAAGACGACGATCAAGTCGAAGAGGTTTATTCTGAGGATTGATCTCTGCGCAGTTTTGCGAATCCATCCAGTTATTTTTGATAAAACAGGCGCCCGCGGCTTTTACCTCCGTTACGGCGAAACGCAATGACACAAGACACCAAGAAAGTGTTCATCCGCACCTTTGGGTGCCAGATGAATGAATACGACTCAGACAAGATGCTCGATGTGCTAGGCAAAGATGAGCCTGTCGAATTGACCCAAGATCCTGCTGAAGCAGACGTTATCTTGTTCAATACCTGTTCGGTTCGCGAGAAAGCACAGTCCAAGGTTTTTTCTGACTTGGGCCGTGTACGAGGTTTTAAAGAAGCCAACCCGAACGTGATCATTGGAGTCGGTGGTTGCGTTGCCAGCCAAGAAGGCGCCACTATCGTCAGACGCGCGCCCTACGTGGATGTGGTGTTTGGTCCCCAGACGTTGCATCGACTGCCAGAACTGATCGCCAAGCGACGCGCCAAAGGGAAGGCGCAAGTCGATATCAGCTTTCCTGAAATCGAAAAATTTGACAACCTACCGCCACCGCGGGTGAATGGTCCGACTGCGTTTGTCTCGATCATGGAAGGTTGTAGCAAATACTGTAGTTTCTGCGTGGTGCCCTACACGCGGGGGGAAGAGGTGTCACGCCCATTTGAAGACGTACTGACTGAAGTCGCTGACTTGGCTGACCAAGGGGTGCGAGAAGTCACCTTGCTTGGTCAAAACGTCAACGCATACTTGGGCAAGATGGGGGAGTCGGACGAGATTGCTGATTTCGCGACGCTGCTAGAGTACGTGCACGAGATCCCCGGCATCGAGCGGATCCGCTACACCACCTCGCACCCGAAGGAAATGACTTCGCGATTGATCGAGGCCCATGCCAACTTGCCAAAGTTGGTGGCTTTTCTACATCTTCCGGTACAGGCAGGTAGTGATCGAATCTTGGCTGCCATGAAACGCGGCTACACCGCACTCGAGTTCAAATCGATCGCTAGAAGATTGCGACAAGCCAGACCAAACATCACGCTTTCATCAGACTTTATCGTGGGTTTCCCGGGTGAGACCGAAGATGAATTTGAAAAAACCATGCAATTGATTGAGGAAGTCGGGTTTGATACGGCTTTCTCCTTCGTGTACTCCAAGCGCCCGGGAACACCGGCCGCCGACTTAGAGGACACCACACCCGACGCGGTCAAACTCAAGCGTTTGCACCGCTTGCAATCGGTGATCAATGACCAAGCCAGAGCGATCGCCCAGGCCATGGTGGGAACACCGCAAAAAGTACTCGTTGAGGGGCCCTCTAGACGAGATGCCGATGAAATGACGGGACGCACAGAGAACAACCGCATCGTTAATTTCAAGGCCTCGCCCCGCCTGATCGGCACAATGGTTGATGTCACGATTACCGAAGTGCTAACCAACAGTTTGCGCGGTGAGGTTGTGACGCGCGAGACCGATCATCTCGACCGTGTATCACTTGCCTCATGAGTCAAGAACGCCGACGTTTCACCCTCGACGGTGACAACGCCCAACTAGCGCGGCTGTGTGGTCCCCTTGATGAGAATCTCAGACAAATCAGCCAGGCGCTAGCCGTATCCATTGGTCACCGTGGATCTTTTTTTGAAATCAATGGCGCCGCCGCTCAGCAAGCCATGGAGCTGGTCAAACAGTTCCATGTTCAAGCGTTACGTGAAGACCTCTCCATTGACGCCATACAGTTGGGGATTGTTCAAGCCAAGGCCGAAAAGCGCTCGACACCGGAGCATGTCACCGCGGCAGGAGCAGATCCCTATCAGCTGCGCACCAAACGTCATGACTTAAAACCGCGCACGCCCCGCCAAGGTGACTATATTGAGCAAATCCTCAAACACGACATCACCTTCGGTACTGGCCCCGCCGGAACCGGCAAAACCTGGTTGGCGGTTGCCTGTGCGATTGATGCACTCGAGCGAGATAACGTCCAACGACTGATCCTGACTCGTCCGGCGGTTGAAGCGGGCGAACGGCTGGGTTTTTTGCCTGGTGACTTGGCGCAAAAGGTAGACCCCTACCTCAGGCCTCTATACGATGCGCTCTACGATTTGATGGGGTTTGAGAAGGTGCAGCGTTTGTTCGAAAAACAAACCATCGAAATTGCGCCGCTTGCCTACATGCGCGGACGCACCTTAAATAACGCCTTTGTGATTCTTGATGAGGCGCAAAACACCACACCCGAACAGATGAAAATGTTCTTAACCCGCATCGGCTTCGGTAGCAAAGCGGTGGTCAATGGCGATCCGTCACAAGTCGACCTGCCAAAAGGTCAACCCAGCGGTTTGGCTCACGCGCTTGACGTGCTCACGGACGTTCAAGGTATCGCCACGACCCGTTTTACGAGCCGCGATGTGGTGCGACACCCCTTAGTGGCAAGAATTGTCGATGCCTATGAAAAAAATAGCCCCAAATAACAGTAAGGCAGTCCAGCAGACAGCCAAGAAGACAGCCAAGCAACTTAAGCTTTCATTGGCCGTTCAATATGCCATTGACGATGATCACCTGGTTCGCTCACGACTCAGACGCTGGGTACAAAAAACATTGAATCTAGCGGCACCCGAATCAGTGAGCACGGCACAAATCACGCTTCGGTTAGTCGACCTAACAGAGAGTCAACAGCTAAACGGCACTTATCGTGCCAAAGACAAACCCACTAACGTGCTGACATTTGCGTATAACGACCCGACAACACCAGACAACCTCACTGCAGATATCGTCATCTGCACACCTGTCCTTAAAAAAGAGGCCATCGAACAAGGCAAGACTTATCTCAATCATGCGACCCACCTAGTGGTCCATGGCACGCTTCATGCACTGGGCTATGACCACATCAAAACACGTGACGCAGAGGTCATGGAAGCAATAGAAACCGAAATTTTGGCAACCTTTTCGATTGCTGACCCCTATTCGACTTGAGATCCTATCCCGCAAGGACAGCCAAGTTTTATGTGAATACCGGTCTCAAATTTGCAGTAAAACCACTGGCAGAGCAACAACTTTCGGTTATCCTAGAGCCATCTAAACAACGTTCTGCGGGACATGTCCGAACCCTACTCTAATGAGCCTGGCAACGAACCAGGCAATAAAACCAAACCCAAAGAATCTTTCGTTAACCGTCTGTTATCACTGGTCCGTGGTGAACCAGAGGATAGAGACGGTATTTTTACGATCCTAGAGGCCGCTCGCGAACGCGAGTTGATTGACGGCAATGCCTACACCATGCTCAAAGGGGCGTTAGCTGTCTCAGACATGACTGCAGCCGACATCATGGTGCCTCGTGCCCGTATGGACATGCTCGACGTCAACGAGTCCGTTACCGTGCTATTGCCTAAAATCGTAGAGATGGCTCATTCACGGTTTCCTGTGTTTGAAGACACGCGCGACAACATCATCGGTACTTTTATGACCAAAGATATGTTGCGCCACATGCTCAATCCTTCGCTCACGCTTAGGGACTTGGTCAGACCCGCCGTTTTCATCCCAGAAACCAAGCGTGTCAATGTGCTGTTGCAGGAGTTCCGTAGCCACCGCAACCACATTGCCATCGTGATCGATGAGCATGGTGGCATCACCGGACTGGTTACCCTTGAAGATGTGCTTGAGCAGATCGTTGGCGCTATCGAGGATGAGTTTGACGATAGCGAACAGACCATCTTTCCGGACGGACACAACACCTGGCGAGTGATGGCCACCACTGAGCTTGAAGAGATTGAAAACCTTTTGGGTTGTGAAATCCCGGAAGGCGAATACGATACTTTGGGCGGGTGGCTTGCTCACGAGTTGGGACGTATTCCAAGACGTGGGGACCGCCACAACCTCAATGACCTGCAGTTTGACATCTTGCGAGCAGATACTCGACGCGCTCTTTGGGTCCGCGCACGACGGCTGCCGCCATTAAAACCACACGACTCTGACAGCGGGCAGTGAGGGCGGCGGGTTTGTTTGCAAAGCGCAATCTAGTCACCTTGGTTCTGGGCGCCATCTATGCGCTCACCTTTGCCCCCGGCCCGATTCACGATTTCGCCCTACCCTGGGTTCAGTTTTTAGTGCTAGCCGGCTTGGCTCACCAAATCTGGCAAGCATCAAGCATCAAACAAAGCCTGCTGACCGGATTTTTATTTGGTTTCATCGCTTTCAGCATTGGGCTTTATTGGCTCACCATCAGCATGCATGTCTACGGACAAATGCCGTTGGCGCTAGCCATCATTGCCTTACTCGCGTTTGCGGCTTATCTTGCCTTGTTTCCCGCCTTGGCAGCTGTTCTGACTTTCGCGCTTAGGCTAAGACCGCGCAAACAGGCGGTCACACTTAGCCCTTTGGCACTGATTGGACAAGCCAGCATTTGGGCATCCGCTTGGACATTATCCGAGTGGTTACGCGGCACACTTATGACCGGTTTCCCCTGGCTTAACACCGCCTACGGTCAAACCAGCGGCTGGCTAGCGGGCTGGGCAACCGTGAGTGGGGCTTACGGGACGACTTTTGTGACGGCATGGGTATGCGGCGCAGTGGCTGTCACCTTGGCTGCCGAGGCCAAACAAAACAACTCGACGTTTACACCCAAACGTGGTTTGGCATTGGCCTTGGCCATTGTGTTGACTTTTATGGGTGCCTCCTTACAACAGACGTCATTCACCGAGACCCAGGGTGAGTCACTAACCGTCCGTTTGGTGCAAGGAAACATCGATCAAGGCATCAAATTTCTGGACAGCACATTCAATGAAGCCAATCAACACCATCTAGACTTGGCAAGTCATCGCGCCAACCCAGAAGCAGCTGAGCAACAACCCACACCAGAAGTCGTTTTATTGCCAGAGACGGCCATGAACAGATTTGCGCAGCAAATAGACACGACCGTTTGGCAGGACTGGGTACGTTTTGCGCAAAGCGATCAAACGACTGTTTTGGTGGGTATTCCACTGTTTAACAGTGCCACGCGTGAGTACACCAATAGTGTGATCGCCATCAAACCCACGGATAGGTGGCAGGCGTTATCTGATGGGCAAGCTCAGCAGCAGTACAACAAGCAGCATCTGGTGCCGTTTGGGGAGTTTGTACCCTTTGGATTTCGTTGGTTTGTTGATCTGATGCAGATTCCGCTTGGAGACTTCACCCGTGGCACATCTGAGCAGCGTCCTTTCACTGTCAAACAACAGTCGATCGCAGCCAACATCTGCTACGAAGACGTGTTTGGACATGAGCTGCTGCCTGCCGTGAGACAAGGCGCCACCATTTTGGCGAATTTCAGTAATTTGGGCTGGTTTGGCGACAGCATGGCGTTACGCCAACATTGGCAGATGGCGCGCATGCGGGCTATCGAAACGCAACGACCCATGCTCAGATCAACCAACACTGGGATGACGGGCGCCATTGACGAGTTTGGCAATGCCATCGCCAAGTTGCCGCCCATGACCGCTGGTTACGTCGATGTTCAAATCCAAGGACGAAGTGGACTGACTCCCTATGTTCGCTGGGGGGACTGGCCCGTTTTATGGTTGGTGTGCGGCATACTGGTTATCGCATTCATCGTTCGACGTCGTCGACGCACCTAACCGTACCTCTAAATCTATATGACGCCCTCGCTTTCCCTTTCTGTACGCGCGCTGACCGCTATTGATGACATTGATGCAGACGTCTGGGACCGTTTGAACGCCAAAGCGGGTGGTGGTTGTTTAAGCTCACATCAGTTCTTAAAAGCGTTTGAAACCTCTGGCAGCGTCGCCCCAAAAACAGGCTGGCAACCCCAGCACCTGGTGATTGAAACAAACCCTCAGGCCTCGTCACCTTCTGAGATCGTTGCGGTAGTGCCTCTGTATGTCAAAGGGCATTCGTATGGCGAGTTTGTGTTTGATTGGGCTTGGGCAGACGCCTATCAACGCAACGGTCTTGAGTACTACCCCAAGTGGCTTTGTGGTATTCCGTTTACACCCGTCACCGGCCCACGTCTTCTAACGGATGACAATTACCGTCATGCCGCTGCGCAAGCACTCTTGCAGTTTGTACAAGCCACAGAACTCTCATCGCTGCACGTGCTCTACACCACGTCTGCCGATCAGCAAGCCCTCTTGAGCGCCGGTTCGCTAGCGCGAACTCACACACAATTTCACTGGTTTAACGCCAACTGGCATTCGTTTGATGACTTTTTAAGTAGTCTCACCCAACCCAAACGAAAAAAGATTCGTGCCGAGCGTCGTAAAGTCGCACAAGCTGGCGTGACCATAGAGACCAAGACCGGGGCTCAAATCACCGCCGACGATTGGGCGTTTTTCTACCGCTGCTACGCCCACACTTATGCGATGCGCGGGAACCCACCCTACCTTACGCCAGACTTCTTTACGGCCATTAATCCCCGTCATTGCCTACTGGTGCTAGCCAAAGAAGGCGACAGGGAGCTTGCTAGTGCCTTGTTGTTCCTTGACCACATCACGGACCCCATCACTGGACAGAGCCAAACCAAGCTCTACGGTCGCTACTGGGGTGGGTTGGAACACATCGATTGCCTGCATTTTGAAGTCGCTTATTACGCGCCGATCCAGTGGGCTATTGAGAACAATATTGACATGATTGAAGGTGGTGCCCAAGGCGAACACAAAATGGCCAGGGGCTTTGTACCCGTACAAACGCAGTCTGCGCATTGGTTGGCACACCCTGGATTTTTTGAGGCGGTAGAGAACTACTTATCAAAAGAGCGCGCAGGAAATGCGGCCTACGCAGCCTCGCTTCAGTCGCCATTTCGGCAAGATCCACACGACTGAGTCAATGTCGTTTGCCAACGGCGCACAAATGATGCATAATTTCGTTCTTCGCAAGAATACGACGTTATAAACTTCGACTGTTCTGTAAAGTTGTAGGGAATGTCGCAAGACGTATCTTTTTGCGTGCTGGGGGGTATAGCTCAGCTGGGAGAGCGCTTGCATGGCATGCAAGAGGTCAGCGGTTCGATCCCGCTTACCTCCACCAGCGCAGTATCTTTTAAAGAAGTCCGGGTCCCCTTCGTCTAGAGGCCTAGGACACCACCCTTTCACGGTGGGTACAGGGGTTCGAATCCCCTAGGGGACGCCAAGTTTTTAGCACCGCTGCGGAGCGGTAGTTCAGTTGGTTAGAATACCGGCCTGTCACGCCGGGGGTCGCGGGTTCGAGTCCCGTCCGCTCCGCCACCCATTCAATAAATAAGCGCCTTTCAGGGCGCTTATTTATTGAATGGGCTCGAAAAATACCCAAACGGAACGTGCTTGATTTGTCCACCTTACTTGCACTCGATTCAGACTCGCGCTTAGCTCTCAGCTGAGACCGACTAGCGCTAACTTTACTTCTCATAAACCGCGACTTCAGCCGTAATTTTTCCAGTGACCGTCCAAGTATCGTCAAACTCTAACGGGTATCTAGTATCTGTTGTTTCCCATAACATGGCCATCGCCTTCAATGGCACTGCTTTTAACCACGTCTTCAGTCGATGCAGACAGAAATGTCTGTTCGCGCACATCAAACCCAACATCAGGCAGTCCGCCGTACAGGCAGCCCTGTAGGCTTGATGCTTGCTCCAACAACGGTGCCAACCCCTCAAATTGATAGCGCCAATTTGGCCAGTCGTGGTTTTGCCCGATATGCATTTTAATCCACGCATTTTATAAGTAGATCGTAGTCTTTATTTACCTTAGAGGCGCTTTAGACGGCAGTTGACGCGGTGAATGTGGAGGTCAATTTCGCGTCGGAGAGACCAGATTAACCGAGGGATAATAATTACTATAACGACGCGTGTCACGGGTCAATATCGGCAGGTTACTGACAGCTGCATGCGCGCCGATAAAAAAATCGCCGAGCACATTGTTCTTGACGCCGCCATTGCGTCGATATTTCACAAACGCCTTGCCCGCTAAAAAAAGAGCCTGTCTAGGCATCTCCAGCACAGGCAATTCCATGTTACTAAGCACCTCATCGAGCATCTCAAAAGCAGAAAAAGTCAATGAGAGTTCCGCATACACAATCGGGTTGATAACCAGTCGATGCACCCTAGATTGCGCTTGTAACTGAGATAATGACCAGTCAGCCCAATCAGGGTCGTTTTCTAAAACATCAATCAAAACATTTGTATCAACCAGCATTAAACCTCACCCCGGAGAAGCGCCATCAAGTCCTGCGTACGCCATTTCACATCGGCTTTGCCACGGGCTGCCTCAAACCGGTCCGGCTTTTGCTCTGGCGACTGTTCAACTCGTTGGATAACAACTTCGCCACCACGATTAACCGCAAAATTCACGGGCATGCCTGATTTCAAGCCGAGCGCATCACGAATTTGCTTGGGGATAGTGACCTGTCCTTTAACCGATAATTTTGTTGTCATAAGAATACCTAATGTTTTACCAATGCGATTATGGTAAAACTTTACAGGGAATCAGTCAACAACTTACCCTTCCAGTCACCGATGAACTCGCTGGCGTGTTTGCCAGAGCGCCCCTTAGTGAAGTCATAGATGACAGCCTTTAAGCTGTCGTGCTTGCTCGGGCTATAAGCCCAGAGGTAGACACGTAGCGTGCCTTTCTCACCGAGCTTGAGCGTGGTTACGGGCGTTTCACCGGCGTGCCAAATGTCTTGGGCCAACACGATCTCTCGTAACCGTTGCACCAGCGGGTTCAGTTGCACGCAACAAACGCCAACCCAGTCGGCCATGGTGGCACGCGCAAGGGTTCCACCCGAGCGGGCAAAGATGCCTTCCAATCGATACAGCGACAAATGGTCTGCGTATTTGGCCACCAACACCTGCGCGAGCAAGCCGGCAGTCGGTAAGCCTTTGTCAATCACGTGAGCCTAGATAATTGTTTCGCACTGAGCGCAGGCCCACTTGCCGCGCACATGACGCTCAACGGTAAAGATACCGGGCGTGTAGTCGAGCTTCTCGCTCACGTCCTGGCCAATGCGCTTTAACTGGCAGCCACACTGGCACTGGGTGTTCTCTGGCTCGTGGTAGATGTCCGTGCGTGGCAGGTCATCGGCAATGGGGGTGCGCTTGGGCTGGCGCTTCTCGTGCGCGGTGTTCGCGTACCCAGCGGTTGACAAGGTAAGAGCCCAAGCGATGCTCGCGCGCAACCTCGCAGGCATCGGCACCAGGCTGCTCACAAAACTTGACGATGCGAGATTTGAACTCAGGGGTGAATTTGCGTCTAGGCGTACGGCCAGACTTGGGCAAATGGGTTTGAGTGGGTGTTGTGTCGGTATCCATGCCCGTCACTATCGGGCATGGCAATGACATCAACAAGATGGGGTTGCCGGGCGCACTCTAATTGTTATAAATCGTTGAAATACATAGAAATAATAGTTTGGATTGGTATTCATTGAGGCACTGCGGAAGCGGACGTTCGTTCCGCCAAGCATCCAATAAATATGCGCCTTTCGGGGCACTTTTTTATTTCAATCCATGTTTCAACCCGTACAAAAGCCGACGAACCGCCTGCTCTTTGGACTGTGCACTATAGGATGGCAAGGCATCTTCCATCCGCCCCTAGGGTTAATGAACTAAGTTAACTGCAGGGGGCAAAACCGCAACGGTACTGTTACCGTATTTTCTTAAAATCACTTCCATTTGTGACCCCGCGCTAACTAAAAATGATATTGCGACCGTAGCAAAATCTGATGAATGTTCAACAGCGCTAAACATAAATGAACGATCGTAATGTCAACTACCCGCCGTCAGCTTGACCTGTCCCGAGGTTTTCAGACCCCTCGAATTTAGAGACAGTGGATCCCTGACACCAAGGCGCGGGTATGCGAAAGTCAAGGCTTACGGACGCATAGCGTGTTCGGGCACTACAAGATGCTGACCGGGATCCCATTGCGCTTGCTGCCAAAGCCTAGGAAAACGCTCGGGATGAGGCTGGGGGCAAAGGGTTTGCGGCAATCATCAATTGATTGCGGCGTGACCTGCTAAGATTGAGATGATGAGCGCAATGACTTCAGCGCTTTTATTTCCCACACCGATAGGTCTTCAGATGCGTCAACTTACTCTTGCGTTGCTAACCTTGACCAGCGCTTTCTTTGCGGGATGTTCAGACGAAAAAGTCACTGTAGGATCGCCGAACGAATCAAGTGACGTATCAACAACCAAGGTAATCAACGTTGCCGTGGCACCCGCATCTCCACCGACCTTATACGAGCAAGACGGTGAAATAAAAGGCTCGGATTTAGATATTTTCAGTGCGTACTGTGAAAGCCGCGGTTGCACGATGAATATCACTGCATATGACTGGCAAGGGATGCTAGGAGCGATTTCGAGTGGTCAAGCAGACGTCGCGTTTTCTGGGATTGGTATCACCGAGCATCGTCAGCAAGCAATGGATTTTTCTGATCCCTACGCCCCAGTCGTACTCCATTTGGTGGCCAAGGGCAAAACAGCCGAGCCAATCACTGATTTAGCCACTGTCAAAGCGCTTCGCATTGGTTATCCCCGTGGCATGGCGTTTGACGACTTGATCAGAGAAGAGTTTGAGCCCAATGGCTATTACACCGTTTCGCAAGCGCGGCTCTACCCATCCTATGTCGAAGCGATCACAGACCTTCAAAACGGCAACCTAGACTTGGCCTTCGTCGAGGGGCCCGTCCTGCGACACATGAAAAATCGTCAGAAGCTGCCAATTAAAGAGGTCTACAGTTTTGAAGTCGACATTGCGTTAGGTTTTGCTTTTGCCAAAGGCTCGCCATTGAAAGACGACTTCAACGAGTTTATGACGTCGCTTGGGCCCACTAAAATTGCTGAAATCATCGTCAAGGCTGCACAGTAACTCCGGGGCTACGGCCTGACGGGATCAGACTATTTGCTTGATGGGTCGGTATCCGCCCTTTGGTTCAACGCCCTATACGTGCGGATAACCTGACTATCGTCGATCTTACCCTCACCTCGCGCTGAACTCGCAATGTACACCTGATGAGCCGCTGCCGCGATGGGCGCAACCGCTTTTAGATCCTGGCCTGTTTGCAGGACGATGCCCAAATCTTTGACAAAAATATCAACAGCGCTTGTCACCAGTGGATCATCCTGCAGCATTCGCGGGCCACGGTTTTGCAGCATCCAGCTCGAGGCAGCCGAGCCAGACATGATTTCCAACAATGTATCGAGCTCGATGCCGGCCTTCTCTGCCATCGCAAAGGCTTCAGCAGCCACAGCAATATGAACACCACACAACAATTGATTGATGGTTTTGACCATGGCGCCTTGGCCGACATTTTCTCCCACATGAAAAATGCGTTCACCCATGGCCTGTAAAACTGGCAGATTGGCATCAAAGACGGTCTTTGCACAGCCAACCATGATGGTCAGACCACCCGCCTGGGCACCCACCACGCCTCCCGAAACTGGGGCGTCGATACAGTCGCGCCCCGTGGCTTGTACTCGCTGTGCAATCGATTGAACGGCGACCTGAGCGCAAGTCGCCATGACGATTACCGTGGCTTTAGGATTTAGTGCATCAAGCGCGTTGTCATCAAACAGCACTTGTTCAACCTGAGCCGCATTGACCACCATCAAGACCAGGACGTCGGCATCGGTGGCAGCATCACTAGGCGAATCCGCAAACACACCGCCAGCGGATTCTAAGCCTTTGCGAGCAGCCTCGTTGACGTCAAAGCCTCGCACTTCAAACCCTTTAGCGATTAGATTGCTTGCCATTGGCAAACCCATTGCACCTAGCCCAATAAACGCCACCGTCGCCATTGCTTCTCCATCGCTTGAAATTTAAGTTCACAGCCAAACGTTGACTGCAGTCCATCGAATCTTTAACTATCACCCATGAACCACTAATAGAACGTTAGTCCGCAGGATTTATTCGGGCAAGCGTGGGAATACCCTGACCCTTAAAATTCAAACATGGGCAACTACAGTATTAATGCGTGTCAAGCGACACATTAAAAAGCCAAGGCCGCCGAGAACGATAACCTTTCTCAAACGCGGTCAACTGATCAGCGTACTGAAGCGTAAGACCAATTTCATCGAGCCCAAGCAACAGTCGCTTTTTACGACTGCCTTCTATCTCAAACGGGTGTAAGTTTCCCGCGGCGTCAGTATATTGCTGTGCTGGCAAGTCAACCCGCATCTTTGCACCAGGTTGCGCAGTGAGTTGGGCGCGCAATGCTTCGCAGACCGGTTCGCTTTCCTTAATTAGCAAAAGACCGTGATTGACCGCATTGTTATAAAAAATGTCCCCAAAACTTGACCCAATCACACACTTAATTCCGTAATCAACCAAGCACCAGACGGCCTGTTCACGACTAGAGCCGCCACCAAAATTGCGATTCACTACCAATATTTCAGCCGACCGGTAGGCTGGCTGATTTAAAACGAACGTGTCAATTTCACCACCTTCTTGATTAAAGCGTAAATCGTGAAATAGAAAATCTTGATAACCATCCTCACGAGGCTTACGTAAAAACCTCGCTGGGGCGAGTTGATCGGTATCGATATTAGGGGTATCAATAGGAGCA
>JAWOGG010000100.1:0-11824 GCA_046497085.1 Orrella sp. | reverse complement strand
TGGGTATCAAATTACCAAATGCGAGTAAATTGGATTATCGCATCAAAGATATCATAGATTTCAATAGAGGAGTTGTGAAAGTATAAGACAAGCTGGTTAATTTTAACGGCTTATAGAAGCTAATTTTTTTGGCCAAGGATGTCATGACAGACCACACGAGCGGGAAACCAAGGGAAGTCCAGGTCTTGCTTACGTTCAATGAATTGTTTCAGTGCATCGGTCAACAGGGCAGGGTCGCAGCGCCGCACCAGATTCTCTGCATGCACTTTAGACGTATAGGGAAGCTTGTCATATGCGCCAGGCTCGATCGCATCAACGGCCTCGCGGGCGTCAAAGTAGTCTAGTTTGGTTCCGGGTAGGGGCTTACGATGCGCAGTGTTCATGGCAGTCTCGGTAAAAAATAGACGATCAAAACAGTGGTGCCGTCAAGCCGCCTGAGGGCATGCCTTCAGGCGCTTGAGCATCACTTACATTACTTGCGCCGATTAATGGGCACAAACTTCAAGTCTTCGGGGCCGATGTAGTTGGCTGTTGGTCGAATGATCTTGTTGTCGATCCGTTGCTCAATGACGTGTGCGGCCCATCCAGCGGTCCTTGAAATCACAAAAAGTGGCGTGAACATCGCGGTTGGAACGCCCATCATGTGATAAGAAACGGCTGAAAACCAATCGAGGTTCGGGAACATCTTTTTGGCGTCCCACATCACGCTTTCCAAGCGTTCGGCGATGTCAAACATTTTGGTGCTGCCCGCTTTTTTAGATAAACGATGTGCCACCGCTTTGATGACTTCATTGCGCGGATCTGAAATGGTGTAGACGGGGTGTCCAAAGCCAATTACCACTTCTTTGTTCTCAACGCGACGGCGGATATCGGCCTCAGCCTCATCGGCGCTGTCATAACGTTTTTGAACTTCAAAGGCGACCTCGTTTGCACCACCGTGCTTGGGACCGCGTAAAGCGCCGATACCCCCTGTGATTGCTGAGTACATGTCTGAGCCTGTGCCTGCAATCACCCGAGAGGTAAAAGTGGACGCATTGAACTCGTGCTCGGCATATAGGTTAAGTGACGTATGCATGGCACGGACCCAGGAGGCATCGGGCTTTTCGCCATGCAGTAAGTGTAAAAAGTGTCCGCCGATACTGTCATCGTCGGTTTGCACATCGATAATGCGCCCATTATGGCTGTAGTGATACCAGTAGAGTAGCGCCGAACCCAAGCAAGCCATGAGTCGATCCGCAATGTCGCGTGCGCCAGGAATATTGTGATCGTCCTTTTCTGGTAAGACGCATCCAAGCACCGAAGTGGCCGTGCGCATCACATCCATCGGATGGCTTGCTGCCGGTAGCGCTTCGAGAGCAGCTTGCACTTGTGCGGGTAGTCCGCGCAGTGACCGTAACTTTGCTTTATAAGCACTAAGTTCGGCTTTTGAGGGCAGTTTGCCGTGAATCAAAAGGTGGGCGATTTCTTCAAATTCGCTGATATCGGCAAAGTCGAGAATGTCATACCCGCGATAGTGCAAATCGTTACCGGTACGGCCAACAGTACATAACGCTGTGTTACCCGCCACCACACCCGAGAGTGCGACAGATTTTTTGGGTTTTGGTGTGACTGTCGCGCTGGCTTGGGCAGCCTTCGTTGCAGTTTTAGATGCAACCTTCTTAGCGACGGATTTTTTTGCTGTTGCCATGCGAAACTCCTTCTGGGAAATCAGGACTTGCCTTGTTCAAATAAACGGTCTAATTGCTGCTCGTAGACGTGATAACCGATGCGGTCATAGAGCTCGTCGCGTGTTTGCATGCTGTCAACGACTGCCTTTTGGTGTCCGTCACGGCGAATGGCTTCATAGACTGATTCGGCAGCCTTGTTCATGGCTCTAAAAGCAGACAAAGGATAGAGCACCATACCCACGCCAACCGAAGCCAATTCGTCAACAGAGAATAAAGGTGTTTTACCAAACTCAGTGATATTCGCCAACACAGGGACATTGACGGCTTTTACGAATTTCTCATAAGTGGGCAGGTCGTAAGCCGCCTCAGCAAAAATGGCATCTGCTCCTGCCTCAACGCAGGCAAGCGAACGCTCGATGGCTGCATCTACGCCATGCACTGCAATCGCGTCAGTGCGTGCGATCAGGAAAAAATTCTCGTCGGTGCGCGCATCGGCAGCGGCTTTAACGCGATCCCGCATCTCTTCGGTAGGTACGATTTCCTTGCCGGGGCGGTGACCGCATCGCTTGGCGCCAACCTGATCTTCAATGTGGCAAGCGCCCGCACCAAATTTAATCAGGCTTTTGATGGTTCGGCCAATGTTGAATGCCGAAGGACCCAAGCCAGTGTCAATATCAACAACGAGCGGTACGTCACACACATCGGTGATTCTGCGAACATCTGTGAGAACGTCATCTAGGGTGTTGATCCCCAAATCAGGCAAACCCAATGAGCCTGCTGCCACACCACCACCGGACAAGTAAATGGCTTTGTAGCCGGCGCGTTTGGCTAACAAGGCGCTGTGAGCATTGATTGCGCCGACGATTTGTAGGGGGGATTCTTCTTTAAGGGCGGCACGAAAACGGGCGCCTGCGCTATCGATCTGGGGCATCTGAGGTCTCCGGAATTTGTTGGTTTTTAATGGTCAGCTGTCGCTTTTGCTGGATTGCTCTCGTCTGGTGATATTGAAAAAACCAGTGTTTGGTTGAAAAAGAGGCCTGTCAAGGCAGGCCTCTTTGTACCCATTACTTCAATAGTTCAGCCACGCCATCACGCTCTTCAAGCAATTCATTGAGCGTTAGATCCATGCGATCGCGTGAGAATGCATCGATTTCGAGGTCTTTGACGCGGTGGTATTGACCGCCTTCGCAGGTTACGGGCACTCCATAAATGATGCCTTCTGGGACACCGTAAGAGCCGTCCGATGGGATGCCCATGGTGACCCACTTACCGTCTGTGCCCATGACCCAATCGCGCACGTGATCAATAGCGGCGTTGGCAGCAGAGGCCGCTGAGGATAATCCTCGTGCCTCAATGATGGCGGCGCCACGCTTACCAACAGTGGGTAAGAAAACGTCGCGATTCCAGACGTCATCGTTAATAATCTTTGCCACGCTTTGACCGCCGATGGTTGCGAATCGGTAGTCTGGGTACATGGTAGGTGAGTGGTTGCCCCAGACCGCGAGTTTTTGAATATCGGCAACTGGACGGCCCAGTTTGGTGGCTAATTGGGATAATGCGCGGTTGTGATCAAGACGCAGCATGGCTGTGAAATTAGCAGCAGGCAGATCTGGCGCTGATTTCATGGCGATGTAGGCATTGGTGTTGGCAGGATTGCCGACCACCAAGACGCGCACGTCGCGGCTAGCGACTTCATTTAATGCCTGGCCTTGGACCGTGAAGATTTGGGCATTAATGGTCAATAGATCCTTGCGTTCCATGCCAGGACCACGTGGACGTGAGCCAACAAGCAACGCGACATCGGCATCTTTAAACGCTTCTTTGGGATCACCGTGGGCGCTCATTGACTGCAACAGAGGGAAAGCGCAGTCATCGAGTTCCATCATGACGCCTTTGAGCGCTTTCTGTGCTTTTTCGTCAGGAATTTCAAGCAGTTGCAAAATGACGGGTTGGTCTTTACCGAGCATTTCGCCTGAAGCAATTCTAAAAAGCAGGGCGTAGCCAATTTGGCCGGCGGCGCCGGTGACTGCGACACGCATGGCAGGTTTTGTCATCATGATCTCCGTGGGTTGAATTGAATACATATCAACTGGCAGTTTAGCCCCTTTGATCACTGGGCTGACGCCTTCATTTGGGTCGAAGTGTAGCGCGGTAAGGTGAAATCCGTCAACAGTCTTATATCTTATATAAGACATAAGAATCTAGCATTTTCCTGGCTGCTATGTGACAATCGGGTTTCGCTTTCAACCTTAAATTTGTCATGAGCCAAGCCGAATCAGACCCGTCAGGCATGAACGCGATACGGCGGGAATCGCCTGCTGCATTTAGCCCCCTATATCAACAGATCAGACAGCTGCTACTGCGCTCGCTTGAAGAGGGCGAATGGAAACCGGGCGAGTCAATTCCCAGTGAATTCGAACTCGCGGGTCGTTTTCATGTGAGTCAAGGTACGGTACGCAAGGCTATTGATGAGCTGGCGGCCGAACATATTTTGATCAGGCGCCAGGGTAAAGGTACTTTTGTTGCCACCCATCATGAACCAGTGGTTCGGTTTCGCTTTCTTAAGCTCGCACCAATAGAAGGCGAGCCAGTGCCAGCGACGAGTGAAATCTTATGGTGTCGTAAGATTCGCGCTAACTCAGTCGTGGCCAAAGCGTTAGATTTGCGCGCAGGTGACGCTCTCATTTATTTACGACGGGTGCTGTCATTTGCCGGGACGCCGACGCTCGTTGACGACATTTATTTGCCCGCTCTTCTTTTTAAGGGGCTTTCAATGAGTATGCTTCGTGAGAATCCGGGTCCGTTGTATGGGCTTTTTGAATCGAAATTCGGAGTAAGTATGGTGCGGGCTGAGGAAAAAGTCCGTGCCATGGCCGCACCAGAAGATGTGGCTGAGTTGCTAGGCATTGCTTTAGCCTATCCTTTGCTTAGGGTTGATAGGATTTCGTACACATATGGTGATCGTGCGGTAGAATTACGGTATGGTCATTATCTGACTGATCAGTATTGTTATCGCAACTCGCTGATTTAACTGTGTATTTAATCGATTTGAGCAAGGGGCCGGAATCGGCGAAAATAAGAGCAGTTTTTAGTCACTATAAAAACACAACAAACGTATGTATTTTGTCATTGAGTCATTAAGTAGAGGCCAACATGTCAGATCAAGCTGAAAAGCGCCGTCCACAAATTCGTAACATCAACGTGTGGCAACTCATCAATTACCGATTACCCCTTGCCGGTCAATTGTCTATTCTTCACCGGATCAGTGGTGCAATGTTATTTTTGATGTTGCCTACTGTGATTCTTCCATTGTTCGCTATGAGTTTTACGTCTGAACAGGGGTTCATGGCGTTAGGCGCGGTGACTGACACGATCATTGTTAAGTTGGTCTTGCTTGTGTTGCTGTGGGGCTTTTTGCATCATTTCTGTGCTGGGATCCGTTACCTGGCCCTTGACCTGCACCATGGGTTAGACAAGCACTCTGCTAAGAGAAGCGCGGGCGTGGTTTTCGGGGTAAGTCTCGGCTTGACATTCGTTTTTGGTCTTAAATTATTTGGAGCTTGGTAATCATGGCCTCACCTGAAAAGATCGGAACCAAGCGACTGGTTGTTGGTGCCCACTACGGTGTGGGTGAATTCATGATTCAGCGAGTCACCGCAGTTATTCTTGCGGTTTATACCGTTGTTTTGTTTGTCGGTATTTTGATGATGCCGGGTTTTACATTTCAAGCTTGGCGTGACTTATTCACGTTTGGCATTGGTGGATTTCCGATGGGTCAGTTACTGGCCACGTTGGCATTCTTTTCTTTAGGTTGGCATGCTTGGATTGGTGTGCGCGACATTTGGATGGACTATGTCAAGCCAACCGGAATTCGCTTGGGTTTGCAGGTTCTGACTGTTCTGTGGTTAGTCGGATCAGTGGTTTATTTCATCGTTATTCTTTGGGGAGCTTAAACCGTGGTTGCTGATATGAAATCATTACCTCGCCGCCAATTTGACGTGGTGGTTGTGGGTGCCGGCGGATCCGGTATGCGATGCTCGTTACAGTTGGCTCAAGCTGGGTTGTCTGTGGCTGTTTTGTCCAAAGTGTTTCCAACCCGCTCGCACACTGTTGCTGCGCAGGGTGGTATTGGTGCCTCTTTGGGTAACATGAGCGAAGATCATTGGTACTGGCACATGTACGATACGGTCAAAGGCTCAGATTGGCTGGGTGACCAAGACGCGATTGAGTTTATGTGTCGTGAGGCCCCTAATGCGGTCTACGAGCTAGAGCACTTTGGTATGCCATTTGACCGTAATCCTGATGGCACGATTTATCAGCGACCATTTGGCGGCCACTCTGCTAATTTTGGTGAAAAGCCTGTTCAACGCGCCTGTGCGGCGGCTGACCGTACGGGTCACGCCTTATTGCACACACTTTATCAACGCAACGTTGCTGCTCGCACTCAGTTTTTTGTGGAGTGGATGGCGCTTGATCTGATACGCAATGACGACGGGGATGTGCTAGGTGTCACCGCTCTGGAAATGGAAACCGGCGACATTTATATTTTGGAAGCCAAGACCACAGTGCTGGCTACCGGCGGTGCAGGCCGTATTTGGGCAGCCTCAACCAACGCCTTTATCAACACAGGTGATGGTATGGGCATGGCAGCCCGTGCTGGTGTGGCTCTGCAAGACATGGAGTTCTGGCAGTTTCACCCCACTGGAGTGGCAGGTGCTGGTGTGCTGGTCACCGAGGGAGTGCGAGGTGAGGGTGGCATTCTCCTAAATAAGGACGGCGAGCGTTTCATGGAGCGTTATGCGCCGACCATGAAGGACTTGGCACCACGTGATTTTGTGTCGCGCTGCATGGACCAAGAGATCAAAGAAGGTCGCGGCTGTGGTCCTGACGGCAGCTATGTGGAGCTTAAGCTCGATCACTTGGGTGCAGACACAATCAACAAGCGTCTGCCTTCAATTCGCGAGATTGCCATTAAGTTTGCCAACGTAGATCCAATTCGCGAACCTATCCCAGTGATTCCAACCATTCACTACCAAATGGGTGGTATTCCAGCCAACTACCACGGCCAAGTGGTGGATTGGAAAAACGGTGAGTCAACAGTGGTTAACGGCTTGTATGCCATCGGTGAAGTGGCTGCGGTTTCAGTGCACGGTGCTAACAGATTGGGCACTAATTCGCTGCTCGACTTGATTGTTTTTGGGCGCGCTGCAGGTAACCATATCGTTGCCTCACATCCTGAAAAGCAACACGCCCACCAAGACCTGCCTGTCGATTCGGTGCAAGCTTCTTTGGAGCGTGTCGCCAAGTTGGAAGAGCGTAAAACCGGCGAGCGCACCCAAGAAGTGGGGCAGGCTATTCGCGAAACCATGCAAAAGCATTGTGGTGTGTTCCGCACGATTGACATGCTTAAAGAAGGTTGCGATATGATCGACGATCTGGCGAATCAAGTGGCGAACGTGGCTTACCAAGATAAGTCTAAAGTATTCAACACGGCACGCATCGAAGCGCTTGAGCTAGAAAACATGATCGACGTGGCTCGATCAACCATTCATTCGGCGGCGGCACGGCATGAAAGCCGTGGCGCTCATGCCTTGGACGATTTTCCAGAGCGCAACGATGATCAATGGATGAAGCACACGCTTTGGAAGTCCGAAGGCAACACACTTGACTACAAGCCAGTGCAGTTAAAGCCTTTGACTGTCGATAGCTTCCCACCTAAAACACGTACGTTCTAATTTGAACTGGGGATTACATCATGAGCAACAAACGCATCGTGAAATTTGAAATCTATCGCTACGATCCCGATAAGGATGATCGGCCTTATATGCAAAAACTCGAAGTCGAGTTGCAGCCGACCGATAAAATGTTGTTAGACGCTTTATTGCGCATCAAAACGGACGTTGACGATAGTTTGGCCTTACGCCGCTCTTGCCGTGAAGGTGTCTGTGGTTCAGACGCTATGAACATCAATGGCAAGAATGGTTTAGCCTGCACCACAAACTTGCGTGAACTGAAGCAGCCTGTTGTTTTGCGGCCGCTGCCTGGTTTGCCAGTGATCCGTGACTTGATCGTCGACATGACGCACTTTTTTAACCAATACCACTCGATCAAGCCCTACTTGATCAACGATACGCCACCCCCAGAAAAGGAGCGTTTGCAGTCGCCAGAGGCTCGCGAAGAGTTAGACGGTCTCTATGAGTGCATTTTGTGTGCCTGTTGCTCAACGTCATGCCCATCGTTTTGGTGGAACCCGGATAAGTTTGTTGGGCCTGCTGGATTGCTTCAAGCATACCGATTCATCGCTGACAGCCGCGATCAGGCCACGGCAGAGCGTCTTGATAATCTAGAGGATCCTTACCGGCTGTTCCGCTGTCACACCATCATGAATTGTGTGGACGTGTGTCCTAAAGGGCTTAACCCAACTAAAGCGATCGGTAAGATTAAAGAAATGTTGGTTCGCCGTACGGTATAGTGGAGTAGAGATCAGGCATGGGTGAATTAACGAAATTGGAAAGAACGCGCCTCAGGTGGCGTTCTCGGCGCGGTTTGCTGGAAAATGACCTGATCATTACCCGCTTCTTGGATACCCACGAACACGATTTGACTGACCGCGACATCGACGGTTTGGTAAAGCTGTTGTCTCTGGGTGACAATGACTTATTACAAATCCTACTGTCGCGCTCAGAACCGGAAGGCGAGCAAGACAGTCCAGAGGTTCACGCCGTCCTACAGCGAATTCGGGACGTATGAACTTCGCATCAAACGAGGAAAGATCTGATGAAACTGTCTGATACCAAAGCCACGCTGTCGTTTTCTAACGGCACGGCGCCCATGGAGTTGCCAGTTTATTCGGGCAGCATTGGTCCAGATGTCATCGACATTCGAAAGCTTTACGGCCAGACAGGATTGTTTACTTACGATCCCGGATTTATGTCGACGGCCGCATGTCAATCAGCGATCACCTATATTGACGGCGATAAGGGCGAATTGTTGTACCGCGGTCATCCTATTGAGCAGTTGGCAGTGAACTGCGACTTTATGGATGTGTGCTATTTGCTTTTGAATGGCGAACTGCCAGATGACAAAGAGAAGGAAGACTTTGACACCCAGGTGTCTCGCCATACGATGGTTAATGAGCAAATGCATTTCTTTTTGCGCGGTTTCCGTCGCGATGCTCACCCGATGGCAGTGCTCACTGGTTTAGTGGGCGGGTTGTCGGCTTTCTATCACGACTCAACCGATATCACCGATCCAACGCATCGCCATATTTCGGCAATCCGTCTGATTGCGAAGATGCCTACCTTGGTGGCTATGGCCTATAAGTATTCGATTGGCCAACCATATATCTATCCGCAAAACGATTTGAGCTATACCGGTAACTTTTTGCGTATGATGTTCGCTAATCCTTGCGAAGAATACAAAGTAAATCCGGTGGTTGAGCGTGCGCTTGACCGTATTTTTATTTTGCACGCTGATCATGAGCAAAACGCGTCAACATCCACTGTTCGTCTGTGCGGGTCTTCTGGCACCAATCCGTTTGCTGCGATTGCAGCTGGCGTGGCTTGTCTTTGGGGTCCAGCACACGGTGGCGCGAATGAAGCTTGCCTGAACATGCTCGAAGATTTGCAAGCCAACGGCGGGATCGAGAAAGTTGGCGAGTTTATGGAGCAGGTTAAAGACAAGAACTCAGGTGTTCGTTTGATGGGATTTGGTCACCGAGTTTACAAAAACTATGATCCGCGCGCCAAGCTTATGCAACAGACCTGCAAGGAAGTGCTGTCCTCTCTCGGTTTGGAAAACGATCCTTTGTTCAAGTTGGCGATGGAGCTCGAGCGCATTGCGTTGGAAGACCCCTACTTCGTAGAGCGTAAGTTATATCCAAACGTTGATTTCTATTCAGGTATTGTTCAGCGCGCCATTGGCATTCCGACAGCGTTGTTTACCGCTATTTTTGCGTTGGCACGCACAGTCGGGTGGATTGCTCAATGGAATGAAATGCTGTCAGATCCTGAGTACAAGATTGGCCGTCCCCGCCAGTTATACAGCGGTGAAGAGGCGCGTGATATTAAGAAGTAATCATGAGTATTCACGGGTAATAATTAGGTAACAGCGATTTGTTTGTTTGTTGGACAATTGTTGATGAAAAAAACCACCAATTTTTATTGGTGGTTTTTTTTTGGGGTTTGGTTTTGGCGCGCTAGTCTAAAGGTCCTTATAGCTCGCCTCGGTCCGCCATCTGGGCATTGACGACGGCAAGTGCTGTCATATTGATGATTCGTCTTACGGTCGCACTATTGGTCAGAATATGAACCGGACGGGCAGCGCCTAGTAGCACAGGACCTATGGCCACGCCGTTGCTGCCCGTCATCTTTAATAAGTTGTAAGTGACGTTACCGGTATCTAAGTTGGGCATGATGAGTAAGTTGGCGATGCCTTTAAGGGTTGTCTCAGGGTAGTGAGATTGACGAATTGACTCAGATAGCGCTGCATCGGCTTGCATCTCGCCATCGACCTCAAGATCTGGTGCTCTCTGTTCTAGGATTTGACGAGCTTTGGCCATTTTTTGGGCGGAGCTCGTGTGTCGACTGCCAAAGTTGGAGTGTGAAATGAGCGCGACTTTTGGTGTGATGCCAAAGCGCTGAATCTCTTGTGCCGCTTGAATCGTCATGTCGGCGATCTGCTCAGCAGTGGGGTCTTCATTAACGTGCGTGTCACAAACGAAGAGAGTCTGTTCTGGGAGCATCAAGACATTCATGGCCGCGTAAGTGCTAACCCCTGGCTTTTGACCGATCACCTCATCCACATATTTCAATTGGTTATCAAAACGACTGCCGATACCGCAAATAAGCGCATCGCCGTCGCCTCTTTGCATCAGTAAAACGCCAATTAGGGTGTTGTGTTTTCTAACCATTGCCTTGGCGATGGTGGGTGTGACGCCATGGCGTGCACGTAGTTGATAGTAGGCTGACCAGATTTCGTTAAAGCGCTCATCGTCCTCGGGATTGATAATCGTAAAGTCATGCCCGGCCTTTAGGCGCAACCCCATTTTTTGGATACGCATATCAATAACGGAGGGTCTGCCAATTAGTATTGGCAAAGCAATTTTTTCGTCGATGGCGGTTTGTGCTGCCCTTAACACTCGTTCATCTTCGCCATCGGCATAAATCACTCGCTTGGCGTCTTGACGAGCTTGGTGAAAGACCGGTCGCATCAACTGGCCCGAATGATAGACCAGTGACAATAGCTTTTGCTGATAGGCTTCGATATCTTCAATGGGTCGCAGGGCGACACCTGAATCGGCGGCGGCCTGCGCCACGGCCGGTGCGATTTTGACAATCAAGCGCGGATCAAAGGGTTTGGGAATGATGTATTCGGGTCCAAAACTAAGGTCTTGCCCTTGATAGGCTTGTGCCACTTCATCGCTTTGCTCCGCTTGTGCCAGTTCGGCGATGGCTTTGACGCAAGCCAACTTCATTTCTTCTGTGATGCGTGTCGCCCCTGCATCTAAGGCGCCGCGGAAAATAAAAGGGAAACACAGTACGTTGTTGACTTGGTTGGGAAAGTCCGAGCGACCCGTGGCGATGATGCAATCAGGCCGTGCCGCTTTGGCCACGTCTGGGCGGATTTCAGGGTCTGGGTTTGCTAGGGCCAAAATCATCGGGTCGCGCGCCATGGTCTTGACCATCTCGCCTGAAACCACGTCTTTGGTGGAACAACCTAAAAAGACATCGGCATCGACCATCACGTCCGATAAGGTCCGGTGCTTGGTGTTTTGTGCATAGCGGGCTTTGTTAGCTTCCATCTTTTCGTCACGCCCGACCCAAATCACGCCGCGAGAATCGCAGACGTAGATATTCTCTTTTTTGACGCCCAAGTGGACCAATAGGTCTAAGCATGCGATAGCCGCCGCACCCGCGCCTGAACAAACCAGTTTGATGTCGCCAAGTTCTTTTTTGACGAGCGTTAGACCATTCAGAATGGCGGCGGATGAAATGATTGCTGTGCCATGTTGATCATCATGAAAGACGGGGATTTTCATGCGCTCGCGTAGCTTTTTTTCAATGTAAAAGCACTCGGGCGCTTTGATGTCTTCTAGGTTTACACCCCCGAGCGTCGGTTCGAGAGCCGCAATGATGTCAACAAGCTTGTCCAGGACA
>JAWOGG010000051.1:0-3268 GCA_046497085.1 Orrella sp. | reverse complement strand
AAGTAGTGTGTATGCTTGGCTAGGAATCTCTGACAAACGCCCGCCTACCAACAGTATCAAGTCAGCGGCTTGTAGGTGCTTCAATAACTCGGGGTTTAAACCCAACCCCAAGTCGCCGATGTAGCAGGGGTGATCATGCGCAAAAAGCATTTGACGGCGAAATGACGCTGTCACTGGCAATCGATGCCGCTGTGCAAAATCGCCGAACTGTGCCACTGACTCTGGACTCCAGCGCGCGCCACCGACAATGGCGACAGGAGATTTGGCTTGTGCAAGCCGCTTTTCAAGATCACTCATTTGAGCTGGCGTAGGGGCGCTATCGACGGCCTGCACGCGGGGTGCATTGACTACTGCGGCCGTTTCAACAAGCATATCTTCTGGCAGGGCGATGACCACAGGACCTGGTCGACCGGACATGGCGACATGAAAGGCGCGCGAGATGATTTCAGGGATGCGTGCTGCATCGTCTATTTCGGTGGCCCATTTGGCTGCTTGCCCAAAAACCGCTCGGTAGTCCATTTCTTGAAAGGCCTCGCGTCCTCGCATACCCCTTTCAATTTGTCCCACAAATAAAATCAGCGGTGTCGAGTCTTGCTTGGCGATGTGGATGCCAGCCAAAGCGTTGGATGCGCCAGGACCGCGGGTCACCATGCAAATACCCGGCTGGCCTATCAGCTTACCGTGGGCGTCAGCCATCATGGTGGCGCCGCCCTCTTGACGACACACCGTCACTTCAATCTTGCTATCAACCAAAGCGTCTAAAACCGCTAGAAAGCTCTCACCCGGCACACAAAAGACGTGTTTGACATCTTGTGCGGCTAGTTGCTCGACAACGAGCTGTCCGCCGGTTTTAGCGGTGAGTATGGGTTTTGTGGTTGCCATGGCTTTGTCTCTTTTTTGTTTAGCAATGTATTCATAAGGATATGTTCATAGTTTGCACATTGCAATTGATAAAATTACACAATGTTGTGTGTCGTTGGCACGATCATTGGCCCGAAAAGGATTCATAACCCCATGCGAAAAGGTATCCCTAACCTGAGCGCGCTGCAAGCTTTTGAGGCCACGGCACGCTTGGGCAGCTTTTCTAGAGCAGCCGAAGAGCTTTCACTGACTCATAGCGCTGTGCACCGTCAAGTGAGTGCGCTAGAAGCCAGGCTCGGTGTTCAATTGTTCAACCGAGTTCGTCGTCGTGTGGCTTTAACCGATGCTGGCGCTGAATATGCTGCACGCATCAGACAGCATCTTGATCATATCGAAAAAGACACGTTTAGTTTGATGAGTCGAGCTGGTCTCGGTCGACGGTTACACATCGCCGTGTTGCCAACTCTGGCTGCACATTGGCTCATTCCGCGCCTAGCGGAGTTTCAAGCACAGTGTCCAGACATCTCTGTGAGTTTGTCTTTGCGTACATTACCCTTTCAATTCAATGACCAACCATTCGATGGTGCGATCTATCACAGCCACGCCATCTGGCCTGGTACCCACGGCACGCGCTTGTTTGATGAACAAGCGCTCGTCCCAGTGTGTTCGCCCTCACTAAGCCTTAGACCAGCCGATGAAGGGGGGGTACTGGCAGGTGTGCCTCACTTCCATCTGATTTCAAGACCCGACGCGTGGCGTGATTGGTATCAGCAAGCAGGATCGAACTACCCTCCTGAGGTGGCCGGTGGCCCACGCTACGAGGTGTTCTCTATGGTGATCGCCGCAGCTCAGGCAGGTCTTGGGGTGGGGTTAGTGCCGCGGTTTTTAGTACAAAAGGCGCTAAAAGACGGTGATCTCATCACGCCGATCGATCGTCCATTGCCGGTCTCTCAGGGCTACTTCTTTGGTTATCCGGAGCGCGCCGAAGCGCCTGCAGCCTTGCAGGCGTTCGAGCGTTGGTTGATCGCTAGTGCTCGTTCGATGAATCCTCAGGCACTGAATTGAAACCAGGTGGCAGTTGCCGTAGCTGAGCCGGTGTGCGTGACAGCTTGACTGGTGAGGCGATTCCACGGTAGCCGTCTTTGTTTAACACCATGTCGCGGTGTTGTGTATGAGGGTGTTGCAAGATTTCTTCAACATTGAGCACTGGCGCTGCAGGCACACCGGCTTTCAGGAGTTCAGGTGCTAAAGTGACAGCCACTTTTTGGTTAAGCAACGCTTTCAGCTCAGCGTGCAGCGCGGGTCGATTGGCAAGCCGATCGGCGTTGGTTAAAAATCTTGCATCTTCGGCTAATGAGGGTTTGCCGAGCTCAATGGCCAACTGCTTAAATTGACGGTCGTTGCCGATCGCTAAAAATAGTTCGCCGTCTGCGGTTGAGACCGTCTCATAAGGCGCGATATTGGGATGTGCGTTTCCAGAACGTTGTGGAATCTTGCCGTTACCGAAGTAGTTGGCGGCGTGCGGATGCAGTAATGAAATGGCACAGTCAAATAGCGTGATGTCCAGAAACTGTCCTTGGCCGCTGTTGTGACGCTCTTGGATTGCCATCAAGATGGCAATAGTGGCGTTTAGGCCAGTGACCATATCGACCACGGGTAAGCCAACGCGTGTCGGCGCAGCTTCTTTTTCACCATTCACACTCATTAACCCGCACATCGCCTGAGCGCAAGCATCATAGCCAGGCATGCCGCCCAATGGGCCATCCGAGCCGAAGCCGCTGACACGGCAATGAATCAAGTGAGGGAAGGCCTCTTTGAGTGTGTCATACCCTAAGCCCCATTTTTCTAAAGTGCCTGTTTTGAAGTTTTCAACGAGCACATCAGCATCGACAAGGAGAGATCTCAGAAATTCTCGTCCTTCATCGCCAGAAAGATCAATCGTTAAGCCGGTCTTGTTGCGGTTAACCCCCACAAAATAGGACGCCAAGCCTGATTCAAAAGGAGGGCCCCAGTGCCGCGTTTCATCGCCTGAGGGGGGTTCGAGCTTGAGCACTTCAGCGCCATGATCCCCTAGGATCTGCGTACAAAAGGGCCCGCCCAAGACGCGACTCAGGTCTACCACCCGAATACCAGTGAGTGCCCCGCGAGGTGAAGATGTTGCCGTTGGTGATGCGTTTTGCCACATATCAGATCGCCTCAGCCAGCCACTGCACTAACGCATCATCAGCTTGAGCAGGTTCACCCAAATCTTAATTTTCTGACAACACATACCAATGAAAGGCTAAGAAATCTAGCTCAGAAAAGACAAAAATAGCAAACCACTCATCCCAATCATAGGTTTCAGTCAACACACACCTACGAAATACTAAGAAACCTTAGCTCAGAAAAGCCTGAAATAGCAAACTAC
>JAWOGG010000026.1:0-8425 GCA_046497085.1 Orrella sp. | reverse complement strand
GTAATAAGTGTCGTAGGTGCCAGCTATCAACAAATGTTGCGCCTCGTAGCGCAGTCCCAGGGACAAGGCGCGAAACTTATTGGAAGTCCCAAATGACTCAGCCGCCTCCGGTGAGTTGATGTTTCGCAACCCCGTGTCAAACGACCAGCCACCATAGGCTGTGACCCCATTTGCCATTGGTGAGGTGTAAGCCAACATATTGGATAATCGAATGTAGGTTGAACCCATAGAGGTGGTCAGACTAGATTGACCAAAACTGAACTCAAATGGGTCGATCCCCGCAAAGGCCTCTGTGGCAGGACTGATCCGTCGACCCATCTCCAAGTCACCCCATTCGTCACTACTCATGCCTAAGGTTGATTGACGAGTAAAGCCAGATGACGCTCCAGTGTTCACGGTCACACCACTTTCGTAAACAAAGCTGATTCGAAAGCCCTCACCCAAGTCTTCCACACCCTTGATTCCCCAGCGCGAACCAGAACGCTGACCCGAAGCCATCCCTAACTGACTTCGTGATCGACCCGGGTTAACAAATATGGTGGGATCGCTACCTGCCTGTCGAGTTTGATAGGCATAGCCGATGTCTAACAAGCCGTAAAGTGTGACCGATGACTGAGTCTGCGCAAAAGTGTGGCGCGCACCGATAATCAGCAAGACAAGCGATACCACCACCACTGATACTGACTTAACAACCAAGGTCCCATTCAACCTGCTCATGTGTTTCCCTACTGTCCGTTCAAGTTTTGCTGTCTTCTTGAGCCATGATTTCGACCAAGGTGGCAACGGCATGGTCAACAGCATTGTTGATCGGATAAAGCACGGTAGGAACACCCATCGCCTTTAGCGCCATTCCCTCAAAGTTCTCACGCGCAACCACGGCAAGCTCGCCCGTGAAGTTGGCCTGACGCAGTTCTTTAATGAGAATTCGATTCGACTCGAGATCTGGCATGGTACTAACCACCCAGCGGGCGTGCTTAAGTGGCACACTTTCAAGGAATGCTCCATCAATCGCGTCACCAAAGCGGGCGGGGATGCCAAGCTTGTGGGCGCGCGAAACCACCTCGGGGTCAAAGTCGATCGCCGCAACACTTAGTCCCGCCTCCGTGAAACCTTCAGCCATACGACTGCCATAGCGACCCATACCGAAAATAATCACGTCCGATGAAAAAGGCAGGTCACCTTGTTCGTTTTCTTCTTGCTCACGAAACGCCACCTTGCGTTCAAACACCCGTAGCAAAGGGTGAATTTTTTCATAAAGGGCGTGGGAATACAGAATCATGTAAGTCGATAGTGCGATCGTCACCAAACCGACTAGGGTAGTCAGCCCTAGGGCCTCTACGCCGATGTGACCCAGTGAGATACCCATGGCGACAAAGACAATAGAGAACTCACTGATTTGAGCCACCGTCAAACCCGCCAAAAAGCCTGTCCGTTTGCGATACCCCATGTAGCCCATGATGGCCATCACAATCAGGGGATTACCGATCAACACAAAAAGTGACAGCACTAAGGCTGGCGTGACTTCCGCACCCAAGGTGCTGAAGTCAAGCTTGGAGCCCAAATCAATAAAGAAAAACAACAACAGGAAGTCGCGTATAGCCGTCAGTCTGGAATTGATTGCATCTCTAAACTCCGTTGACGCCAAAGAGAACCCAGCCAAAAAGGCGCCCGCTTCTTTAGAAAACCCTGCCCATTCGCCAATAGCCGCTAAGCCCATGCCCCAAGCGATCGCAAAAATCAGCATCAACTCCAAGGAGCGCGCCATAGAAGCAACCAAACGCGGCAACACATAACGCATCACCAGATACATCAGGATAGCCGCCACAGCGATACGTAAAGAAATCGAAGCCACAACCGTGATCCAATCGCTGTCTCCTGTGCGCAGGGTGCTCATGACCATCATGGCCACCACCACCGCCAAGTCTTGCACAATCAGGAAACCAACCGCAATTCGACCATGCAAAGAGTCAATCTCTCGCTTATCAGAAAGCAACTTAACGATGATGATCGTGCTAGAAAAGGTCAGTGCGACTGCAACGTAGATGGCCTCAAGCGTCGTTTTACCAAGCAGTAAAACCAACAAAAAGCCAAATACGATGGTAAAAGTCAGCTGTCCGAGCCCGGTTGCAAGCGCCACCGGACCGATGTGCCTGACGTGTTTGATGTCGAGTTTTAAGCCCACCACAAACAACAAAACCGCCACACCAATCTGCGCCAACAAATGGATATGGTCTGCAGCCGAGGTAATGCCAAGGACTGCCGGGCCCACCACAATACCCACGACGATGTAGGCAATCAACAGGGGCTGTCGCAGCATCAAAGCCAAGCCGCCCGCGGCAGCTGATATAACCAAAAGCAGGGAGAACTCTCCAAATGCTGACGACAAAGATCACCCTCCTTTTATGAGTTAATCACACGATACGAGCAAAAACACCTTGCCCTTAACCCATAACCCCAAACCGAAAACCCAAAACCCAAAACCCGAAACCCGAAACCCGAAACCCGCAATCCGAAACACATGTCTTTAACAACATGTATCGAACAATTTGTTGATTTTTACCATGTCGACCACTCCTGCATGACCGATACCGATGTAAATCGGTCGGGATGCTGCAAAGCATTTTTTTACATAAATCGTCACACAGAAATCGAGGTTTTACGCTAACCTGCATGCATCAATAGAGCACGCAATCAGTGTTATGTGCAGTGCTAAGCCTTAAGCGCCAATCAAGGACAGTCAATATGCCAGAGATTCGACAAGAAACCGACAGCCTCGGCACGGTCGCCGTCCCGGCAGACAAGCTGTGGGGCGCACAAACGCAACGCTCCCTTGAATACTTCAGCATTGGCAAAGACTTGATGCCACGCGAAATGATCACAGCCTACGCCACCCTCAAAAGAGCCGCTGCCACGGTCAATCATGCGAATGGTCAATTAGACCATCAGCAACATGAACTGATTCTCAAAGCGTGCGATGAAATCTTAGCCGGCCAACATCACGACATGTTTCCTCTGCACGTTTGGATGACTGGTAGCGGCACTCAGTTCAACATGAATGTCAACGAGGTGATCTCTAACCGTTGCTGTCAACTCGCTGGTACAGCGCTTGGCAGTAAAACACCCGTGCACCCCAATGACCACGTCAATATGTCGCAGTCCTCTAATGACTCATTTCCCACGGCCATGTATATCGCCGCGGCGGTTAATACGACTGATCGACTATTGCCTGCTGTTTTGGCCTTGCGTGACGCCATCGATGCAAAAGCCCATGCGTGGCAAGACATCATCAAAATCGGACGTACTCATATGCAAGACGCCACGCCTTTAACACTCGGGCAAGAGTGGTCAGGTTATGTTGGCTTACTCGATGATGGTATTGCACGAATAAAAGCCGCTTTAAACGATGTCTACCAACTCAGCCTAGGCGGCACAGCCGTTGGCACTGGCATCAATGCAGCACCTGGTTTTGATGTGGCAGTTGCCAACGAAATCAAAAACCTGACGGGACTGGCTTTTGAGACCGCCCCTAATAAATTCACTGTCCAAGGGTCACACGATGCCTTGGTTCATCTATCGGGAACGTTTCGTACGCTCGCCGTCTCGTTATATAAGATCGGCAATGACATCCGTTTGTTGTCGTGCGGACCTAGGGCAGGTTTTGCTGAACTGCACTTACCAGAGAACGAACCGGGCTCATCTATTATGCCCGGCAAAGTCAATCCAACCCAAGCGGAAGCACTGACCATGGTGGCCGCGCAAGTCATGGCCAATGACGTGGCGGTTGGTTTTGGGGGTGCAAGCGGTTATCTGGAAATGAATGTCTATAAACCGCTGATGATTTATAACCTCGCCCACTCGATCACCTTGATGACTGATAGTTGCACCAATTTCCGTCGCTATCTAATTGAAGGCACTGAGCCCAATCGCAAAAAAATCGCCGAGCACGTTGAACAGTCTCTAATGCTCGTGACTGCCTTAGCCCCTGTGATCGGTTACGACAAGGCTTCAAAGATCGCTCATCATGCCCTTGAGCACGATCTCACCCTAAAAGCCGCAGCCCTCGAACTGGGTCTGGTTTCAGCAGAAGCGTTCGACACCATTGTCGACCCGCGAAAAATGGTTCATCCCACTGCCCCTCAATAACACTCTCACGCGTTGCCTTTGGCAACCCTCTCACTCTTAAGGATCAACCTGTGCCAAAAGCCACCATCAAAACAAAGCCAGCTGTGAAACTCAAAGGACAGCAACTGTTACGCGACGCCGATCACAATCGGGGCTCAGCTTTTACACAGGAACAACGACAAGCCGCGGGTTTGGAAGGCCTCTTACCACCTGCCGTTGATACGCTTGATTTGCAAATCGCCCGAGTTCATACGCAACTCGACATGCTTGATTCAGACTTGCAGCGTTATTTGTTCTTAATGGATTTGCAAAGTCGCAACCAGACGCTTTTTTATGCGATTTTGATGGGTGACCCCGCCCGTTTCATGCCATTGGTATACACCCCAACGGTTGGTGAAGCCTGCCAAAAGTTTGACCATGTGTTTCGTGCTTCGCGAGGTCTCTATTTACCGATTACTGCGAAGGGCCGCTTGCAGGAGCTGCTGGCCAATTGGCCACAGAAAGACATTCGCTTCATCGTGGTGACCGATGGTGAGCGCATCCTGGGATTAGGCGATTTGGGTGTCGGTGGCATGGGCATTCCGGTCGGCAAGCTCGCGCTATATACCGCTGTGGCGGGCGTCCCACCCGACCTAACCTTACCCATCACCCTTGATGTTGGCACCAACAATGAGGATTTGCTACACGACCCACTCTATTTAGGCTTAAAGCAACCGCGCGTACGCGGCAAAGCCTATGACGACTTTATCGCAGAATTTGTCGATGCCGTCCAAACACGCTATCCCAAGTGCTGCCTGCAATGGGAGGATTTTGCGAACTTTAATGCAGTCTCCATCCTCAAAACCTACCAAGACAAAATCTGTACCTATAACGACGACATCCAAGGCACGGCCGGTGTGGCTTTGGCTGGTATTTATGGTGCCTTGCGTATTTCTGGGCAAAAACTGACCGATCAGCGTTTTCTGTTTATGGGGGCGGGCTCGGCAGCCACTGGCATTGCCGAGCTGATCAGTCAAGCCATGGTCATGGAAGGCTTGACCATCAAAGAAGCACGCGCACGCAACGCCCTGTTTGATATCAATGGCTTAGTAGAATCTAGCCGACAAGATTTGGCCGAATTTCAAAAGCCGTTTGCTTTAAAACACAAGCCTTGCACGTCGTTTGTCGACATGATCAACGACTTTAAACCGACTGGCATCATTGGCGTAAGTACCGTGCCTAAGCTCTTTAATCAGGCCGTGATACAGGCCATGGCAGCTGTCAATGAAAGGCCTATTATCTTCCCCTATTCCAACCCCACTTCGCGCTCAGAATGCACCGCACAAGAGGCTTATCAGTGGTCTAACGGACAAGCGATATTTGCCAGTGGCAGTCCTTTTGATCCAGTCACCTTCAAAAACAAAACCTTCATCCCTGGTCAAGGCAACAACGTCTACATCTTCCCAGCCATGGGCATGGCTGTTTTAGCCACGGAATCAACCCGCGTGACCGAGCAAATGTTCATCGTCGCGGCCAAAGCTGTCGCCGAGCAAGTTACCCAAGAGGAACTCGACGCCGGCTTGATCTACCCGCCACAATCGCAGATTTTGGATGCCTCGCTGCACACCGCCGCCAGAGTCGCACAGTACATCTTTGATCAAGATCTCGCTCGCGTTAAAAAACCCAAAGATGTCGAGCTGCACATCCGACAAACAGCCTATAAGCCGGTCTATGATCAGTAGACAGGCGCTGAATGACTGATCCCGAGTCGATGACTTATATCGCGAGTCAAGCAGTCAGTTGCTATACTGATCCGGGATCTAAAAACTTAGCCAAATGATCGACACTGGTAATCACATTGGTAATTATTTAAATCGATAGGTTGGACAGGCGCCACGAGTGAAACACCGCAAAGTATCCTTTTCTGACGGCGCCGGCTGTCCAAATCGTTTTAGCTGTTTGTGTGTTGTCGCGAGATTGCGGATGCAAGATCTGCTGATTACATTGCTCATCCTTTCACTACTGACGCTGACCTCAATCACCAAAAACACTGTGACTGACAGCGAGCAAGTATCGGCTCACCAGCACTTAAGCGCGGATACAGACAGCGCGTTCAGTTCGCTGTCGCCTGATGTTCATGACCATCAGCATGGTCATGATCACGGCCATAACCCCTTCGACCACTCGCACGAAACTCAACACTTACCACCAAGGTCGGTTCTTACCACTCTAGAAACCAGCCAAATCTGGCTGACTGCTATTCATATGCGACCGCCAATTGTCGCTAAAAAACGCCTAGATCGCCCTCCCACTCGATTGGTCGTCAGTTAATCAATCTCGGCCTTCGCCTAGCGAAGGGCCGATCGACGACTTAATCGTTTGGAGGATTTATGAGCATCAGTCCTACTGGCTTGCTGAGGCAACCCCACGGTCTCACTTGGCTAATTTCGCTCGCAACCTTAGTAATGGTGCTGCTGGTTGCACTTGGTACAGAACCCGCCTTTGCACACGCCGTGACCCAAGGCGATAAAGGTTATATCCAAGAGATAAGTGGCGTGCATTTGTTGCCATTTGTCTACCTAGGTGCCAAGCACATGGTGACGGGCTACGATCACATCCTTTTTTTGCTTGGCGTGGTGTTTTTTCTCTACAGACTGCAACATGTCGCCCTCTACGTGACGCTATTTGCGGTTGGGCATTCCACCACCATGCTGCTCGGGGTGTACTTCAATATCGGTATCAACAGTCACATCATCGATGCCATCATCGGCCTGTCAGTGGTTTACAAAGCACTCGATAACCTTGGCGCCTACCAACGCTGGTTCGGATTTCAACCTGACCCCAAAGCAGCAACATTGGTATTTGGACTGTTCCATGGTTTTGGCCTGTCCAGCAAAATCATTGAATACAACATCTCACCAGATGGGTTAGTACCCAACCTTCTGGCTTTTAACGTGGGCGTAGAAATTGGTCAATTACTCGCGCTAAGCGCCATTCTGATTGTCATGGGCTACTGGCGTCGGACCGTCGGTTTTTTTAGGCATGCCTATAGCGCTAACGTCGTCATGATGAGTGCTGGATTCATCCTGATGGGCTATCAAATCGCAGGCTACCTCGTTTCAAAAGGACTCTAATCATGTACAACACTCAACTGCCTAGTCGAGCTGAGTTGCCAAGTACGGGCAAGCTACTGCGTTCTACCGTCATTGCGCTCATCTCAGCAGCCATCATCCTAATAACCATCGTTCTTCCGTCGGAATACGCCATCGATCCGACAGGCATTGGCGCACGTCTTGGACTGACTCAAATGGGTGAAATCAAAACACAACTGGCGGCAGAAGCCGAAGCAGACGCCAAAGCGCAAGCCGCAGCACCAGCCGTAGTTACAGCTGAAGTGCCACCTGTAGTAACACCTGTAGTGCCACCTGAAACCGCACCAGAACCTACTGAGCCAGTTGTTAAAACTCAGCCCAATGTCGACCCCAGTACTGAGCCTCGCGTCGAACCTAGCAGCAAAACCGATGAGGTCAGCTTTACTCTCAAGCCTGGTCAAGGCGCTGAAATCAAACTGGTCATGAAAGCGGGCGCTCAGGCCAACTACAGCTGGACTGCCAATGGGGCCATTGTGAATTACGACACCCATGGCAACGGGAATGGGCGATCCATTTCCTATGAAAAGGGTCGAGGCGTACCAACCGATGAGGGCGTTCTTGAAGCCGCTTTTGATGGCAGTCATGGCTGGTTTTGGCGTAACCGCACCGATTCAGATGTCACGGTTACTTTAAAAACCAGTGGAGACTATAGCGAACTCAAGCGTTTCATGTAAAAACGCTTTAAGAACAAATCCGCTAACGAGTAATACGGGCCGGCCTAAAACCGGCCCGTACTACTTAGAACCTAAACATGGCATTAAACGACACGCTCTGTGACCAGTAGTCCTTACCTGCTTGCAGACCATACTGAGCACGCACCTCATAGCCTTCTTGTTCGTAAACCTGCAAACCAAGGTTTAAACGACCCAGCACATTCGGCCCATCAGTCACCACATCAAACGTGCCGTTGGCTGACTGCGCACCGACAAACGAGGTCGGGGTGGTTTGCTCGTTTTTAGGCAAGAACGTCGCACCGGCACTGACAAAGAACATCATGCGTGTCTTGTCCTCGTACACAAAGTCCGCACCGTACTCCACCATCGGTGAAACAGCCACGTTCCACTGATTGTTGGATTGGGTTTTTAATTGGGGATTTGCAATTAACAATTTCTTTGTATTTGCTGATGACCCTAGTCTTCAGTCGGCTGTGGTTAATGACTATAATGGTTCAG
>JAWOGG010000138.1:0-33325 GCA_046497085.1 Orrella sp. | reverse complement strand
GGCAGTTTGTTGATTCGAGCGCGCCTCTACACTTGGCTGGCTATTTTGCGTGACCAAAAAAAAGCCCAGGGGTTGAATCAACCTCAAACCATTGCCTGTTACTGGCCTTTGCCTGACGAGCCTGACATCACGCCTCTAGCAACACAGTGGGATGATGCTGGCCTGACCGTGGCTTTACCGCGTATGGTCGCTCAGGATCAACCCTTGGAATTTCATCCGTGGGACAGCTCAACAACGCTGTCGTCGGCAGCTTTTGGGGTGATGGAGCCCCCCGCTAGCACCCCCTTGATGCCAGACGTGGTGCTAGTACCAACTTTAGGCTTCACCCCGGAGGGTGATCGCTTGGGCTATGGCAAAGGATTTTATGATCGCACCTTGGCTTATTTAAACAGTCAAGGTTGTCATCCGATCACCATTGGTGTGGCATGGGACGTGGGCGCCATATCAGCCATGGATGCCTCTTACTCACCACAAGCACATGACTTTCGACTTGATGCCATCATCACACCAACGAGTTGGTATCCAGCGCCACCGTCAGATGGCTCAGCCCGCTTGGGCGTGCAAGCCTCGCCAGATGGCCATGGTGGCTGAAGGATTGTTAAGCGTATAGAAGTGCAATCCCGGCACTTGGTTTTCAAGCAGTGTTTGACACATTTCCGTCACGACATCAGCCCCAAACGCACGTATCGACGCTTTGTCATCACCCATTTCTGCAAGGCGCAGTCGAATCCATCGAGGAACTTCGGCCCCACACATGTCAGAGAATCGAATCAACTGGCTGTAGTTCGTGATGGGCATGATGCCAGGAACGATGGGAACCGAGACACCCAACATTTGCGTACGGTCAACAAAATCAAAGTAGGCGTCTGCGTTAAAGAAGTACTGTGTGATTGCAGAGTCGGCACCAGCCCGTACTTTTTCCACAAAATGTTGCAAGTCACGTTGCGGCCCGCTCGCTTGCGGGTGCATCTCTGGGTAGGCACCTACTTCGATGTGAAACCAGTCGCCGCTATGGTCACGAATCAGGCTAACCAACTCATGCGCATAGGTCAGCATATCTGAACCACCGGCTGATCCCATACCCGAGGGCATGTCACCACGCAGCGCAACGATGCGTCGAATACCCTTGGCTTTATATTGATCGAGTAAGTCCCGTATCTGTGATCGCGTCGAACCCACGCACGAGAGATGCGGTGCCGCGTCAAATCCCATCGCCGATAGTGTGTCAACCGTCTCTAAGGTGCCCTCGCGGGTCGTTCCGCCCGCACCAAAAGTGACACTGACATACTCAGGGTCGAGCGCACGTAGTGTAGATGCCGTCTCGATCAACCGCGCCTGAGCGGCTTGGTCTCTGGGTGGAAAGAACTCTAGGCTAAAAACTTGTCCTGAAGAAGCGGTCATTGTTGGAATAGCAGCATTGAAAAAAGGCCCGATATTGCGCTATATAAAAGCGCACCGAGCACGGCCCACCAAAATCCCTCAACTTGGAAACCCTTGAACATGGATCCGGCTAACCAAAATACCAATGCATTCAAGATCAGCAAAAACAGGCCAAGCGTAACTATCGTGATTGGTAGGGTCAGTAAAATTAAAAGTGGCTTAACCAGGGTATTAAGCAAGCCAAGCAAAAGCGCGGCCAACATCGCCGACCAAAAGCTAGCGATCACGATGCCAGGCAAAACGTAGGCAACGACTAGTAATGCAACCGCATTCAATATCCAGACAACGAGTAGCATGTGTCGCTCCTAAAAAGACTGCCGCACCGATTCGTGCGGCAGTCTTGGCCCTTGCTTAGTAACGGTAGGTCTCAGGCTTGTAAGGCCCTTGCTGTTCCACATTGATATATGCCGCTTGCTGAGGCAAGAGCTCAGTCAACTGGGCACCAATCTTTTGCAAGTGCAAACGGGCGACTTTTTCATCGAGGTGCTTAGGCAACACGAAGACCTCACCGGATTTGTACTCGTCGTTGCGCGTGAACAGCTCGATCTGAGCGATGACCTGATTGGTAAACGAAGAGGACATCACAAACGAGGGGTGGCCAGTGGCACAACCCAAGTTAATCAGTCGGCCTTGAGCCAACAAAATAATGCGCTTGCCGTCAGGGAAAATCACGTGATCGACTTGTGGCTTGATCTCTTCCCACTGCAGATCTTCGATGCCAGCGACATCGATTTCATTGTCAAAGTGACCGATGTTACAAACAATCGCTTGGTCCTTCATCCGTGACATGTGATCACGTGTGATGACGTGGTAGTTACCGGTCGCTGTCACAAAGATATCCGCTTTGTCCGCAGCGTATTCCATGGTGACAACTTTGTAGCCTTCCATGGCCGCTTGCAAAGCACAAATGGGATCGACTTCTGTCACCCAGACTTGCGCACGTAAAGCGGCCAGTGCTTGCGCCGAGCCTTTGCCCACATCACCGTAACCGCAAACCACGGCAACTTTACCGGCGATCATGACGTCAGTGGCACGCTTGATGCCGTCAACCAATGACTCACGGCAACCATATAGGTTGTCGAACTTTGATTTTGTGACTGCGTCATTGACGTTGATGGCTGCAAACGCCAACTCACCGCGCTGAGACATTTGATACAGACGATGAACACCGGTAGTGGTCTCTTCTGTCACGCCTTGGATCTGAGCCAAACGTGTCGAGTACCACGTTGGATCTTTACGCACAGTGTCTTTGATCGCTGCGTAAAGCGCCACTTCCTCTTCTGAGGTGGGCTTGTCCAAGACGCTCAAGTCTTTTTCTGCTTTTGCACCGAGGTGCAGCAACAGTGTTGCGTCGCCGCCATCGTCCAAGATCATGTTGGCGTACTTACCTTCGCCCCAATCAAAAATACGGTGGGTGTACTCCCAATATTCGGCCAATGATTCGCCTTTTTTGGCAAACACTGGTGTGCCGTTGTCGGCAATGGCAGCAGCGGCGTGGTCTTGGGTTGAGAAAATGTTGCATGATGCCCAGCGAATTTCTGCACCAAGGGCTTCAAGCGTTTCAATCAAGACTGCGGTCTGGATTGTCATGTGCAAGCTACCCGTGATGCGGGCGCCTTTTAAAGGCTTTACTGCTTCAAACTCTTCACGCACAGCCATCAAGCCAGGCATTTCAGTTTGAGCGATATCTATTTCACGACGACCCCAATCGGCCAAGCTAATGTCGGCGATGACGTAATCTTTTTGTTTATCAGTAACGGTATTCATTTCGGTTAGCTCCATTCGTTCGAGCCAACAGTGATGACCGGTCAGGGCATTTGTCCCCACCGCAATCACTGTTGAACAGGATTGGGTGAGCGCCGTTGTGGTTGCCAGTTGTGGCAACAAACACGGTCATTGAATTGAGCCTGGCAATCAGACTATTGCAGAATGATTGTCGCAACGCTCCTCAACCCAACGTATTACTTGGCGAATTGTAGCCTGATTAAGGCGTTATTCGCCAGCCCATTATGAGATCGACTCAGGTTTTGGCTTGCATTAGCATCGCATCGCACAGCACCTGCGCCCCAGCCCCCAAGTCCTCAGGCTTGGCATCTTCAATTTCGTTATGGCTAACACCATCTTTACATGGGACAAAAATCATCCCTGTTGGGGCAACGCTTGCTAGGTAAACCGCATCGTGTCCGGCACCGGTAACGATGTCCATGTGGGAGTATTCCCCTAAACGCGCGGCGTCTCGAACTGAATCAACCATTGCTTGATCAAACGGTGTAGGCGGAAAATGGGAGACTTCCTTGATCTGCACAGTCACGCCATGCTCGCGCCCGACTCTCTCGCACGTTTTCTCAAAACGTTCGTGCATGGCTTGCAATCCTGCAGGCTCAGGGTGACGAATATCAACCGTAAAGTTCACCCGCCCTGGAATGACGTTACGCGAGGATGGATGGACCGTCGCAGAGCCGACCGTACCGCGCCCATGCGGCGCGAGGTCAAGTGCGCTTTGCACGACGTCTTGCATGATGAAAGTTGACGCATACAGCGCGTCCTGGCGAACATTCATCGGGGTTGGTCCCGCATGCATTTCCATACCCGTCACTGTGACGTCATACCAGCGCAGACCTAAAGAACCTGTCACCACACCAATGGTTTTTTGTTCATGCTCAAGAATGGGGCCTTGCTCAATATGAGCCTCAAAATACGCACCAACCGGGTGCTCACCAAGCACCTCTTTGCCATCGTAACCAATCGCCTTTAATTCATCGCCCACCCGCTTGCCGTCTTTGTCAGTGGCATCCAATATTGACGCCAAATCGAATTTACCGACGAAAGCACCTGATCCCATCATCACTGGAACAAACCGAGTCCCCTCTTCGTTGGTCCAGATCACAACTTCAATGGGTGCCTCGGTCTGAATTTGCGCGTCATTTAAAGCTCGCACGACCTCTAGCCCTGCCAAAACCCCAAAGCAACCATCGAACTTACCGCCCGTTGGCTGAGTATCAATGTGGCTGCCGGTCATGATGGGGGGTAGGGCATTGTTGCGGCCCGCTCGACGGGCAAAGATGTTACCAACCTGATCCACAGTGATCTGCATGCCGGCTTCTCGCATCCAGCCAGTCACCAAGTCACGTCCCTGTCCATCCAACGCTGTCAGTGCTAATCGGCAGTTACCACCTTTTTCTGTGGCGCCAATCTCGGCAAGTGTCATTAAAGACTGATACAAGCGATCACTAGATACTTTGACGCGAACGTTATCCATCGTCACAGACATAACCATCCCCTTTTACGTTTGAGTTGTTTGAATTTCAACTGCCAATGGGAACTGAGTAAGCAAATAGCGTGCCGCGCGTCTGAACTGGCCGTTCAGGGATGTTGCCAACGTTGGCGACTGCGCCATAACAAGACAAGGATCAAAGCAGCTGGGAGAATCAGCAAAGCGTAACTTAAACCATAACTTTGTAAGTTTGAGGCTGCAACACCAAACAAAGGCGGTCCGCACAACACCCCCAAGAAGGTGAAACCCAACGTGCCGCCGGTTGCCAAACCCGCTTGTCCCTGCGGTGCTTGTCGTGCGACCTCTGCTAGGAACACACCATTCCAACCAATCGCTGTGGCACCAAACACAATCAAAACAAGGTACAGCCAAATGTGAGGCGTTTCAGGCGTGAAAAAAGCCACAGCGAGTGCTGACAGCGCCAATAAGGCAGCAACAATCATCAGCATCGTGCCCGACCCCAACCAATTATCTGCTATCCAACCCCACAGGATCCGCCCCCCAACCCCGGCTGCTTGCGAAACAGCCAAGGCCAAACCACCCGCCACTAATGCCCATCCCAGGTCTTCGTAAAGAAACGTAACGAGGTAGGTGGTCAGTGACAATTGCGTGATGGCGTAGAGAAATGAAACACCAGCCAACGTGCGCAAGGCTTTGTCAGACCAAACCAGCTTGACCGGTTGAGCCAAACTTTTAATGAGTGATGGTTTGACTGATGGGTCACGGTCTGTGTCTAGGGGTCGGCGTAGTGGATTAACCGAGATGGCGCAGATCACACACACAATAGCGACAAAAACAAACGCCCATTGCCAATTCAGCACCATTTCCAATTGCGGCACCAACATCCCAGCCAACATGCCACCAACTGGTACGCCGGTCTGCTTAATCGAGAAAACCAAAGACAAGCGCTCTGGTGGTGTGGTTTTGACCAGCAAATGAGAGCTAGCGGGAGTGACCGGTCCGTATCCAATACCAATAAAAAGGGCACCGATGACCATTGGCACTGGGTGAGGAATGGCACACAACAACAGACCAGTGGCACTAAAAAGTAGGCAGACTTGGCTCACTTGCATGGCACCCCAGCGCTTAACCGCTGAGCCACCCAAGATGCTGGCGAACATGGCCGCTAAGTAAACAGCCCCAACGTAAAACCCAACGTAGGTCGCCGAGACGCCGATGGATTGCGCCACAACAGGCGCCACGACAGGCAGGGTGATGAGTGCCATCGCAACCAGCGCCTGGATCGTGAGGGTTGCGGTGAGGATGATCCAGGGTCTTGCGGGTTGCGTCACAGTTTTAAAAGACGGCGTTAAAGTTCACCGTACGAATGAAGGCCAGAAAGGAACATATTAACGCCTAGGAAAGCAAAGCCGGTGATCAACAAGCCAATTAATGCCCAGTAGGCTGCAACCGTACCTCTAAGACCCTTCATTAGACGCAGGTGCAACCATGCGGCATAGTTAAGCCATACGATCAGAGCCCAGGTCTCTTTAGGATCCCACTGCCAATATGCGCCCCATGCATCGGCGGCCCAAAGCGCACCTAGAACGGTCGCAACCGTGAAAAAAGCAAATCCAATCGCAATCGCTCGGTACATGATGTCATCAAGCACCTCAAATGCGGGTAACTTGCGCGCAATGGGTCCGCGAAAAGCCAAGATAGTACCCACCAGCACGGCACCAATGCCAAAGTAAATCATCCAAGTGGCTGACAAGCCCTCAGAACGAAACACCAGAGGCTCAGCAGCCAGTAGTACGCCCATCAAAAACAGAGGGGTTAACTTGAGCCAAGAACGGGTTTCACCATTTTCTTTGACCAAGTACGCAAACCCCACCATGGCAGCCAAAGAGAAGGTGCCGTAGCCAATGAAGTTCGCCGGGACATGGATCTTCATCCACCAACTTTTAAGCGCTGGCACCAAAGGTTCAATCTCATACGCATCGCGAGTAAACGAGTACCACAGCAAAAACACAACCGTGGAGCTGATGACCAACATCACAAAGCCACCAAGCGCCTGAGTGCTGTAACGTCGTTCGTAGTAGAGGTAAAAGAGAGCGGTGACCAAGCAGAACAACACAAAAACTTCATAGAGGTTGCTTACTGGGATGTGGCCAAGATCAGGCCCCATCAAGTGGCCTTCACGCCAACGCACCAATAACCCAACGGTTCCGGCATATACCGCGCCCCAAGACAGCGCAGTCCCTAGCCATGCCGCTGTTGAGCTAAACAGTCCCACCCAATAACTGGCCGTTGCAATCACAAATAGTGTGCACATCCACAGAATGGCCGACTGAGAAGAAAACAAATACTTTAAAAAGAAAGAGGTTTCAGCTTTTGATAGGTCGGCGTCATAAAGCCATATAGCAAAAAGGACGGTCAACGCACTCACAACCATCAACGTGCGCAACGGTCGCCACAGCCAACCCAACCAAACAACCATGGGCACCATCGAAACCAGAATGACTTTCTCGTAGATGTCCATGGAGTCGGTGTAAGTCACCAACGCATAAACCGTACCTAGTGCCAGCACCAAAAAAAACAGGGCATCGGTCCAATCGGGTTTGCCTCGCAATTGTCGTCCATCACCCGACTCGGTTAAATCCTGCCATGCCGGTTGGGGGGCGGTGATAGTGTCTGACATGATCACTCCTTCCTCATATTCAAGCGGCTAAGCGCCTGCTTGAAACGTTCAAATTCGCGGTTGAAATCCATTGTCCTTTTTTGCGACGTCATGGCAGCCAACACATGGGTACCAGGTGTGTCACCTGTTTGCTTAAGCCACACCCATATTCGGCGGTCCTTGACGTAGAACATCGCAAATATGCCAACAATAAGCAGTAAGCACCCGAAATACACGATTAACGTACCGGGGGCCCGGCTAATCTGAAAAACGCTCGCCTGTACCAAATCAAATGATTTCATGGAAAACATGATCGGTGCGGGATAAAACTGAAGGTCTGACAAAGCACCGACCGCCACTTGGACCCATTGAACATTAGATTCTTGGTTAGGATCTATCGTTGGCAAGCCGGCCCGCTCACGCGCAACGCTTCGTAACTCGGTCATACTCGAGCCTAATAAACGGATCACCACGTCAGCGGCTCTCGGTAACTCTTCCGCAGGGACATTGAGCTCTAGGAAACGCGAGATCGCTTGCAACCCCCCTTGAGAAAAGGTGTCTAGTGCACGATTGGCAGATTCCTGTAACGCAGCACGGCTCGCATCATTTGGCGCGCTACTCCGGGCAAACCGCTCTGCTGCAAGTGCTCTGGCCTCAGGATCGGCCAGTGCGGCACGCAACTGCATGAACTCTGAGGCAGATGCAGCATCATCGGCAGGAATGCGCAAGTATTGATAGTCCGCCTCACCAGGCAAGGCCACACCCGCTAATAACACGGGCACGCTATCACCTTCTAATTGAGCGGGCAGCATGTAGTTGTGAAATCGAGTCGCTTGACCTGTTTCATCGATTAGACGGTATTCGACACTTGGCCCAATGTTTTGTAGATTTTTATCGCGCTTGCTGGCGGCGCTGCCTGTGACTGCGGCCACATGCTCTGCCATGACTTTCGGCTGCGGCTCACCGCTAGACAGATCCTCCACGTTGATTGGACGCAGTCCCGTGATTTCTAACCGCACGTCTTTACCGGTATTACCAACTGGCAATGTGACGTTTTCACCGACCCGCTTGTCTAACTCAAAAGGTCCCGCTTCAGTGCCTGACAAAGGAAAGGCCATTAAATCAATAAGGCTGCCGCCATCGTCAAAGCTTGACTGATAGACGGTTACTCCCTTGTACCTTAAGGGTTTGTTGACCTCAATGGTTTGCTCAAAGGACTCGCCTGTGTCTGGATCAGTGACCTCAACTTCACTGGCAAAGCGACTTGGCATACCGGTAGAGTAGTAATCAACGATGAATTTATTTAGCTTTAACTCAAACGGCAAAGGCTGGACCATCGCAGCATCACCGATATTAACCACTGCATTTTCACGCGTACCACCCTCTGGGATTAGAAGGTTTGCCTTAAAACTGGGGTTTGCCATCGCAAGTCGACCTTCAGACGGCACGTCAGCAATCAGCATGTTTTCAATGATAGGTGTTTTACCAAATAGCCAAACTTGCATTCGAACGGGTAACTCACTGTCGAGCAATCCACCGACGCAGATAACGACAATGGAGGCGTGCGCAAATATATAACCCAATCGATTGCCACTGCCTTTCTTTGCTGCCAATAGAAGGCCATCTGGCTCTTCGCGAGTTTTAACGGCATAGCCTTGCTGCTTAAACCAGCCAAGGACAGCTTGGTTGCTGGCCTGCAAATCGCGCGCTGAATCTAGTTCGACTCGGTGAGAAAAGGCCCGCAAGCTCGAGCTACGAACATGTTCGCGAAACGTGCGCATCTCTCGGATCATCTTCGGTGTATTGCGTGTCAAGCAAATGCTCGTTGACACCACCAAAAACGCCATGATCACCAAGAACCAGATACTGTTGTAGATAGACCAAACAGAGAACTTGGCTAGTACGTCATACCAAAAGGGCCCGAATTGCTCGATGTAAGTGTTTTCTGGCTGATTTTGAGGCAGGACAGTGCCAATTACGCTAGCCACACAAATAATGACCAACAAACTGATGGCAAAGCGCATCGAACCGATCAGCTCGATCAGAGATGAGACGGACAGTTTGGGTGCGGTCTTTTTGACACCGGCTGCAACGGACTGTGCCACTGGGAGTACCCTCGAAAAAAATAGGGGCTATTCAAAGCCCCTATATTGACCCGCTTTTAAGGCAAACAGTTCCTCTATTTGCGCAAGTATTTGAGGCGGATCAACCTTACCTCAGTCCCGCCGCATAATCCGAAACAGCCTTGATATCTTCATCAGACATACGGTATGCAATTTGGTTCATCATCTCGCTGTTTGCTCGATGGCCGGCACGAAATAACTTCAATTGATCTTCGAGGTAAGACGCGTACTGCCCAGCCAATCGAGGATACTGCGAAGGAATTCCGGCACCGTCAGCGGAGTGACAGGCCGCACACGCTGGTACGTTTTGTGCAGCAATTCCGCCGCGCCAAATCATCTCTCCACGTGCCACCAACTCTTCATCACTTGCCGAGGCTGGTTTGGTTAGTGGCTGTTCATCCAAGTAAAGCGAAACATTGCGCATATCCGCATCGGTCAGTGGCATGGCCAAGCCCGTCATGGTTGATGGCGCGCCGTCTGGACCACGTCTTGCGGCCATGGTCTCGCCCTCTTTAGGCTTGAACTCCACCAACTGTTTGTACAAATATTCGTGGGGCTGTGCAGCCAAATTGGGATTAACAGCCAACTCGCTGTTGCCTTTCGAACCGTGACACGAGATACAGGCAACCACACCGCGAGCAGGATCGCCCTCGTTGTAGAGCTTTTCACCCGCTTTTGCGTCTGGCTTGACCGGACCTTGCGCAACCTCTGCCGCGTGGCTTGCCAATGGGCCTGCTGCACCGAGCAACATACTTCCCGCTAAGACAACCCGCCATACAACTTGCTTCATTTGTGAACCTCGAGATATTTGGCGCTTGATTCAAACCGCTTGATTATACAATAGGGATTCTATTCAACCGGTTGTATTGCTTTGTCTATTCTTCACCGCGCCACATTCGTCACATCCGCCGCGCGCCTTGACCAGCTACCGCCCCCACAGGGACCCGAGGTTTGCTTCGTCGGGCGTAGTAATGCTGGTAAATCAACTGCCATAAATATACTTGCCAATCAACGGCGTCTGGCCTATTCCAGTAAAACCCCTGGGCGTACTCGGCTCATTAATTTGTTTGGTTTGCCAGATCCACTGGCACCCGATGAGTACTTGGGATATTTAGTAGACCTGCCAGGCTACGGATACGCCTCAGTGGCTCGGGACGCCAAAGAGCAATGGGCTGATATTTTGGGCGACTACTTAAGACATCGGTCGTCACTAGCAGGTATTGTTTTGTTGGTCGATATCCGACGGGGCGTAACCGACATGGATAGACGACTTGCTGATTGGATTGCCCCCACAGGGAAAGGGGTTTTGGCGCTTTTGACCAAAGCAGACAAGCTGCCCTTTGGCCAACGACAGAACGCCGTTTTTGCCGTCAGAAAACAATTGGCTGATATTGGGCAGCTCAAAGCTGTGCCTTTCTCAGCGCCTTCGCGTATTGGCATAGAAGAAGCCACCATGCATATTGAAAACTGGATTTCTCCTAAGGTAGTGCCATGACCACGCCGCATCTCATATTGACCGACTATCCTCACGCCCGGCCCCGACGTCTAAGACGCGATGACTTTACTCGTCGTCTTGTGCGCGAGCATCAGCTCAGCGTCGATGATTTGATATATCCCGTCTTTGTGGTGGATGGTGCTGGCATACAAACGCCTGTGCCTTCAATGCCAGGCGTTAACCGATACTCGATTGACACGCTGTTGTCTGTTGCCCAGGAATGCGTGGCGCTTGGTATTCCAGTGATGGCGCTTTTTCCAGTGATTGATCCAAGCGTTAAAACACCTGACGGTATCGAAGCCACCAATCCTAATGGCCTAGTACCGCGGGCGGTTGCGGCATTAAAAGAGCGCTTTCCTGAGTTAGGCATTTTGACCGACGTTGCCCTTGACCCATACACAAGCCACGGTCAGGATGGTGTGATTGATGAGGATGGTTATGTCATCAATGACGTCACACTTGAAATATTGGTCAAGCAGGCCCTGGTTCAGGCTCAGGCCGGTGTTGATATTGTGGCGCCTAGTGACATGATGGACGGCCGCATCGGCGCCATCCGTCAAGCACTTGAGACTAACCAACATATTCACACTCGGATCATGGCCTATTCGGCGAAGTTTGCCAGTGCGTTTTACGGACCTTTCCGTGATGCCGTTGGATCGGCAAACCAATTGGGCAAATCCAACAAAATGACCTATCAGATGGATCCCGGTAATATCGATGAGGCCCTTAGAGAAGTTGGGGCTGACCTCAAAGAGGGGGCGGATATGGTGATGGTCAAACCTGGCATGCCTTATCTGGACGTATTACGACGCGTTAAAGACGCGTTTCGAGTTCCGACATTCGTCTACCAAGTAAGCGGTGAATATGCAATGCTTAAAGCAGCTTCTTCTAACGGTTGGCTCGACCACGACAAAGTCATGATGGAATCTTTGTTGGGCTTTAAGCGCGCAGGTGCAGACGGTATTTTGACTTACTTTGCTTTAGATGCCGCGCGCGCGATTAAGCAACACTAGTTATCGTTCAGTCTCGTCTGATCTGGTCTGATCGGGTATCGCCAGGTTTCTTTAACGCTCGCCAATTCACGCCATTCGTTTTTTTTCTTTGGCGAGCGCAGCACTGAACACCATCCCCAAGATAGGCAACGTCACTGCTGGAATGACCAACACCCAGGAAATACCTAGGGCGTCGACCACGAAGGCACCGCCAGCCACGCCTAATGCCTGACCAGCAAACAGAAATGAAGCAAACAAAGAAACGGCGGTGCCTCTGACTTCGGGTGCCATTTGAGTGGCATTGGTTTGCAGAACCGCATGCATAAGGTAATACGCAAAGCCACAAAGCGCGCTAGCTACCATAGCCCAATGCCACTGCTCGGTAACCAGATACATCACATAACTCAAACACAGAACCCAACCGCCGATTAAGACCATCTTCATCTCACCCAGCCGTGCTACGAGCCAACGGGCCCGCATCACGTAAAGAAGAGCACCCAAACCAAACAGTGCCGTGACCAAACCTGCCACGGTTGAGGACAGTCCATGACGCTCTTGTAAGTAGGCCGGTACAAATGACAATCCACCAAAAACCATTGCCCCTTCAATAAGGACCACCAAGAGCACAACACGAGCCCAGGGGGCTATCAAAACCGTTTTGATGGGCGTCCACAATTGCAAGCGGCCTGTGACACCCGAATCGTGCTCAGGCACCTGGTGACGTTGAGCCAGTAACCACAGGCCCACAACTAGATACAACGCCGCTAGAAAAATGAAAGCGCCGCGCCATCCAACTGTGTCAGTAAATGCGCCACCGATAACCAAGCCTGCGCTCACGCCTAAAATCGTGCCCGTCATGAACTGGGCCAACGTCTCTTGCCTGTTTTTATAAGCAACGTGATCGCCGATCCAAGCCATCGAAAGCGGAACAATCGCCGCCGCTGTGCCACCGGAAACAAACCGACCCACCAGTACCCATTCAAACGTTGGTGCAAACACCACAAACAGGTTGCCACCGGCGCACAGTAAGGTGGCTGTTGCTAGGGTTCCATATTTTCCAAAACGATCTCCGACAGGTCCATAGAAAAACTGTAATAACCCGTAGGCCAACGCGAAATACGTCACCACATCGGCCGCACGACCGGTTGTGATGCCAAACTCTTCGCTTAGTTCAGGTAGGGCAGGGTCAAGCACCCTGAAGGCGCTAGTGCTGGCAAAAGCCGCTAGCGCTAGCAAGAAAATGATTTTGCCTGGGACTTTGTCAATCACTGTCGGATTAACGCTTGATCTAACGTTTTGACAAAGTTATTCGCGTTTTGAAAGCCAACCACACGAATTTGTTTGAGCTCTTCCCCACCTGGCTTAAAAAAGACAATGCCCGGTGGACCAAACAGACTGAAACGCTTTAGAAGCGCCCGGTCATCTCGGTTGTTAGCCGTGACATCGGCTTTTAACAACAACATCTGTTGCATCCGCTCAATCACTTGCGGATCAGAAAAAGTAAATTGCTCCATTTCTTTGCAAGACACACACCAGTCCGCGTAAAAATCTAACATCACCGGTTGCGTTGAATCCGCAAGCCGTCGCTCCAGTTCAGCCACCGAACGTACGCGTTCAAACGCGGGCTTTGAAGCCACCGTCGCTGTTTGCTCGGTGCCAACATCCCCGCTGATACGAGACAAATGATCTAGAGGTTGAAATAAAGACCTACCACCACTCAGTAAGCCCACCAACCAAATAATGGCAAGCAAGGCCAGCAGCAAACCCAGCGTTTTACGCACAGCCGCACCCAAAGATGATCGACTAGAGTTAGCGTCAAACGCCCCTAACAGGACTGCTGAGAGCCCCGCCAACACTGCCCAACCCGCAATCTCTAACCACGCAGGCAACACGGGGTTCAACATCCACCAGGCCGTGGCAAATAGCAACATCCCAAAAAATGCTTTGACACCTTCCATCCAAACGCCAGCTTTGGGTAGGAGACTGCCTGCCGAAGCCCCCATGAGTAATAAAGGCAACCCCATGCCCCAAGCCATGGCAAATAAAACACTACCCCCTAAAACAACATCGCCTGACTGAGAGATGTAAAGCAAGGCACCTGCTAGGGGTGCGGCAACACATGGGCCAACAATCAGGGCTGAAAGGGCACCCATTACAAAAGCAGCCCAAAGACGCCCGCCTTTGAGCGAGGACGCGGTATCGCTTAAACGAGTCTGCATGGCAGTGGGCATCTGCACGCGGATCACGTCAAACATGGCCAAACCGAAAATAGCCAGCAACAGTGCAAATGTCATTAACACCCAGGGCGTTTGCAGGGCTGCTGCCAAACCCACGCCGCTCAGCCCTGCCAATACACCGAGGACGGTATAAATAATCGACATCCCGAAAACATAGGCCGCTGCCAAAGCCAGTCCGCGTCCACGTGAGACGACATGCTTTTGCCCAATAATCAAGGCCGATAAGATCGGCACCATTGGCAACACACAGGGAGTGAACGCCAGCAAAAGTCCCAACAAGAAAAACAACAGGACAACTTGCCATAGTGCGGCCGAACTCAGAGCACCAGCGAATCCACGGTCGTCGCCTGAATCTAGCATTGCTCGCCACTGAAAACCTTCTTCGCTTGGCGCACTTGCTGTTGGGTTGTTGTCGGCAGCTGCTACCCTTTCAAGATCATTTGGCAACGGCCTGTCTTGGTCTACTACCGGTTGTTGGTGAATGATCCGGTAACCGTCACCGCTTCGTTTGACGACAATTGCAGACGTCATGGGTGGATAACAAATACCCGCGTCTGCACAGCCTTGGCTAATAACTTTGAGGGTTAGAGGGGTTGATTGAGTAGCGTCTGTTTCTAAAGGCAGTGACACGACAAATTCGACTTCGTCAAAAAACAGCGCCATGTCTTTATCGAATGTGGGGTCGTACTTTATTTCTCCGGGAGCCAACACGGGTGCCAATAATTCGATATCACCCGCTGAAGCGGAAAGTTCGAACCGATCTCGATACATCTAGTAGCCAGGAGCGATGTCGTAAGATACCGCCACTTCAGTCGGTGACACCATCTCCGCCTGCATCGCAAACGCGTTTTCTGGGGCAAGAAACTCTTGGGCAGAAACCTTAGCAAGGCTAAGCAGCCATGCCATGGCAAATAGCAGCACCCAAAACACCAATCTTGGTGCACGGTGATGTGCCATTGTCATTCTTTGCGACAAACTCATTTTTCTTGCCTTGTTGCGTCGACCAGCGGCGTTTGCTCGCTGACCCAGCTCAAGTAAGGTAGGTGACCGCCAACGATAGGTATAACCGTGGCCTGGGGGACGTCATAAGGATGAAGTTGGATGAGACGTTCAATGGTTTGTTTGGCGACAGCGCGGCTGGCTTTTATCGTTAGGGCAATTTCTTCGTCACCTTGCACCTCACCCGACCACTCATAGATCGACAACATCGGTGCAGAAATCTGCACACAAGCCGCTAAGTGTTCTTCGACTAAGATATGAGCAATACGCTTAGCAAGCAGTGTGTCTGGAACAGTACTCAAGATCATCACACACATAGGGTCAGGTGCACTCAAATCACGACTGTGTTTTTCTGGTGCTGTACGAGAAGAATTTGACACACTTATCACCTTGTTTCGCTCTGCCACGTTTGCCTTTATTGCAACAATATACCTACGCTTCAAATCATTTTAGAACCATTGCGTGTAGATCCAACGCATATAGGGCGCGAGCGCTATGGTCAAAAAGAAAGCGGGCCGTAGGCCCGCTTTCTTTGACTGCTAATACTTAATCGCTTTTATGCCTCGTCTTTGCTCTCTACCGCGCCTGTCTCAACTTCGACATCTGGGCGGTCAACGAGTTCCATGAAAGCCATGGGTGCGTTGTCACCTTGGCGGTGGCCCATTTTCAGCACACGCGTGTAACCACCGTTGCGAGTCGCGTAACGAGGACCGATTTCAGCAAACAACTTTACGACGGCATCACGATCGCGCAAACGTGCAAAAGCCAAGCGCTTGTTTGCCAGTGAAGGCTCTTTACCAAGCGTGATCAAAGGTTCAATGACTTTGCGCAACTCTTTCGCCTTTGGAAGCGTTGTTTTAATGGCTTCGTGCGTTAAGAGTGAGACGGCCATGTTGCGAAACATGGCTTGCCTGTGACTGCTAGTCCTATTTAACTTACGTAATCCGTGTCCGTGACGCATGATATTTCCTTGTGAATCTTAATTTGGTCGCCTCTTCTATCAGCAGTGCTGCGGGGCGACTCAGGGTTTGTGAACAAATTTATGGTCTTTCTAAACCGACAGGTGGCCAGTTTTCTAACTTCATACCCAAAGTGAGTCCACGTGCCGCCAAAACTTCTTTGATTTCGTTTAGCGACTTACGACCCAAATTCGGTGTCTTCAAAAGCTCATTCTCGGATCGCTGAATCAGATCACCGATGTAGTAAATATTTTCTGCTTTCAAGCAGTTGGCTGAGCGCACGGTCAATTCAAGATCATCAACTGGACGTAACAACACGGGATCGATCTGTGGAACACCATGAGCAGGCGCTTCGAACGAATCTCCAGCACCTTCCAATGCCGCGAAAACGGAGATCTGATCCATCAAAATGCGAGCCGACTGTCGAACCGCTTCTTCTGGAGAGATTACGCCGTTGGTTTCCACGTCCAGCACCAGCTTATCCAAATCGGTACGCTGTTCAACACGGGCATTTTCAACGTTATAACTTACGCGTCGCACCGGGCTAAATGAAGCGTCCATAACAATGCGACCAATCGACTGACTACGGTCGTCATGCAATGCCCGGACGTTACCTGGCACATAACCACGACCCTTTTCAACCTTGATTTGCATCTCAATACGGCCTGCTTCAGTCAAATGACCGAGAACGTGCTCTGGATTGATGATTTCAACGTCATGCGGTAACTCAATGTCAGAGGCAAGCACTGGACCAATACCTTGCTTGCGCAACACCAGCGAAACTTCATCACGATTGTTGAGCTTAAAGACAATGCCTTTCAAGTTCAGCAAAACGTCGACGACATCTTCGCGTACGCCTGGAATGGTCGAGTATTCATGCACAACGCCAGTGATTTGAACCTCGGTTGGTGCAAAACCGGTCATCGATGACAACAGAATGCGACGCAGAGCATTACCAAGCGTGTGACCATACCCGCGTTCAAATGGCTCCATGATCACTTTGGCGTGATTGCTGCCGACTGACTCGACCTCGATAGTACGAGGCTTTAACAAACCTTGCGTTGACATGAAACGATTCCTTTTTCAATACCCTCGGCTCGTTACACCGATAAGGCTGATGGAAACCGGAGTACCGGTGTGAAAACCAAGCCTAAGGCTTGATTCTTTAAAACTAAGATAAGCACACACCATCAAGTGAGTGCTTATCAAATTATCGTGAATACAATTCCACAACCATTGATTCGTTAATATCTCGGGCGACATCTGCGCGGTCAGGAATCTGCTTAAAAACACCTGACAGATTAGGCGCGTCAACCTCAACCCACTGAGGTAACCCAATGCCTGTGGCCAAGTCAATCGACTCTTTGATTCGTGATTGCTTTTTAGCTTTCTCACGGATAGTAACCACATCGCCTGCCTTGACCATCATCGAAGGCACGTCAGCGGTGCGACCATTGAGTTCAATCGCGCGGTGTGCCACGAGTTGGCGAGCTTCAGCACGCGTCGAGCCAAAACCCATGCGGTAAACCACATTATCAAGACGTGATTCAAGCAATTGGATAAGCGTTTCGCCAGTGTTACCGCGACGGCGCTCGGCCTCTGTAAAGTACTTGCGGAACTGCTTCTCTAAAACGCCATACATGCGCTTGAGCTTTTGCTTCTCGCGCAACTGCAAGCCGTAATCTGATGTACGTGCACCAGATGTACGACCGTGCTGACCCGGCTTAGAGTCGAGCTTGCACTTTGATTCGAGCGGGCGGCGTGCGCTCTTCAGGAACAAGTCTGTTCCCTCGCGACGCGACAGTTTGCATTTAGGTCCGGTATAACGTGCCATTTGTATTTCCCTTAGATCCGACGACGCTTAGGCGGACGGCATCCGTTGTGTGGAACGGGCGTGATGTCCGCGATGCTAGAAATCTTGATGCCAAGCGCATTCAACGCTCGAACAGAAGATTCCCGACCAGGACCGGGGCCCTTGATGCGAACCTCAAGCGTTTTGATGCCACATTCAATCGCAACACGACCCGCCGTTTCAGCTGCCACCTGAGCAGCGAATGGCGTGGACTTACGCGATCCTTTGAAGCCTGCACCACCTGACGTTGCCCAAGACAAAGCATTGCCTTGACGATCTGTGATGGTAATGATCGTGTTGTTAAACGATGCATGAACGTGCGCAATGCCGTCCGATACATTTTTTTTGACTTTCTTGCGCACACGTGATGCGCCGGTGCTGGCCTTTGCCATTTTTTAAATCCCCTTACTTTTTAAGGCTAGCTGCGGCACGACGAGGACCTTTACGGGTCCGAGCATTCGTGCGAGTCCGCTGGCCGCGAACCGGAAGTCCACGCTTGTGACGTAAACCACGGTAAGTACCCAAATCAATCAGTCGCTTGACAGAGAGTTGCACCTCACGGCGCAAGTCACCCTCAACCGCAAACACACCGACGTGTTCGCGAATGCGTTCGAGCTCACTGTCGTCAAGGTCTTTAACCTTTTTCGACAAAGGCACACCAGACGCTTCGCAGATTTTTCGGGCACGAGTACGACCGATACCGAAAATAGCAGTGAGACCAATCTCAGCGTGCTGATGTGGTGGAATGTTGATGCCAGCTATACGGGCCATGGCTTTTCCTCAGATAAAAACGTTCACGGACAGGATTAACCCTGGCGCTGCTTGTGACGGGGGTCGGTGCAAATCACGCGAACTACGCCGTGACGCTTGATGACTTTGCAGTGTCTGCAAATCCGCTTGACCGATGCCATTACTTTCATGGTTGACTCCTGTTTTTCTCTACGCTACCCGTTCATTTAGAACGGAAAACAATTCTGGCTCGTGACAAGTCGTAGGGCGTGAGCTCCACAGTTACTTTGTCACCCGGCAGAATTCGGATGTAATGCATGCGCATCTTGCCCGAAATATGACCCAGTACTACGTGGCCGTTTTCCAGCTTGACACGAAAAGTCGCATTTGGAAGGTTTTCTAACACCTCCCCCTGCATTTGAATTACGTCGTCCTTTGACATCTATCACTTATCTCGTTGGTAAGTTCCCGCCCTTGAAGCTAGCCTTCTTGAGCAGGGAATCATACTGGTTAGACATCATGTAAGCCTGAACTTGGGACATGAAGTCCATGGTTACGATCACAATAATGAGAAGAGATGTTCCACCGAAGTAGAAGGGAACATTCCATCGCATTACCAAAAACTCAGGCAACAAGCAGACCAACGTGATGTAAAGCGCGCCTGCCAGTGTTAAACGAGTCAAAATCTTGTCAATAAAACGTGCTGTTTGATCACCCGGACGAATGCCAGGAATAAACGCACCACTACGCTTCAAATTATCTGCTGTATCGCGGCTATTAAAGACAAGCGCCGTATAGAAAAAGCAGAAGAAAATAATCGCAGTTGCATACAAAGTAATGTAAAGCGGTTGGCGTGGCGCCAATGCGGCAGCCAAATCACCCAGCCAGCTTAAGTTCTCACCGCTTGCAAACCAACTACTCACAGTTGCAGGAAACAAAATGATCGATGACGCAAAAATTGGTGGAATAACACCCGCCATGTTCAACTTCAACGGTAGATGCGAAGTCTGACCACCGTACATCTTATTGCCAACCTGTCGCTTTGCGTAGTTGACCGTAATCTTGCGCTGACCACGTTCAACCAGAACCACAAATGCTGTCACCAAAACAACCAGTACAAGAATAAACAGCGCCGACAGAATCGACATCGCATTCGTACGCACCAAATCGAACAAGCCTGCTAGCGCTGACGGTAAACCGGCAACAATACCTGAAAAGATGATGATCGAAATACCATTACCAATACCGCGTTCGGTGATCTGTTCACCGAGCCACATCACAAACATCGTGCCTGTGACCAGGGTCACGATGGTGGTTACTCTGAACATAATGCCTGGATCAATCACCAGTCCTGGCTGTGCTTCAAGAGCAACTGAAATACCAATGGCTTGGATAAGCGCCAACACGACCGTGCCGTATCTGGTGTACTGAGTAATCTTACGGCGTCCTGCTTCACCTTCCTTCTTAATGGCCTCAAGTGAAGGCACAACCACGCTCATCAATTGCATGATGATCGAAGCAGAAATGTAAGGCATGATGCCAAGCGCAAATATCGAAAACCTTGATAGCGCACCGCCCGAGAACATATTGAACATTCCCAATATGCCGCCTTCAGCTTGGCGGAATAAATCCGCCAAGATATCAGGGTTGATACCGGGCACAGGGATGTGCGTACCTAAACGGTACACAATCAACGCCAATACAAGGAATCCGAGACGGCGACCGAGGTCACCGTACTTTGGCCCTGCTTTACCTAATGCCTGTGTAGCCAATCCAAACTCCGTATTTAGGCAACAGTGCCGCCAGCGGCTTCAATCACAGCTTTAGCACCAGCTGTCACACTCATTCCCTGCAACGTAACCTTGCGGTCTAGATCGCCAGATTTAAACACCTTAACGAACTTAACTGCTTGACCGATGATGCCAGCTTGCTTAAGTACCTGAACATCAATTTCAGCAACAGGTAATTTTTGAAGGTCTGAAAGACGCACTTGAGCATGCAAGTGTTGGTCTCTTGACGTAAAACCACGCTTTGGCAAGCGGCGGTGAAGGGGCATTTGACCGCCTTCAAAGCCGACTTTGTGAAAGCCGCCTGAGCGTGACTTCTGGCCTTTATGACCACGGCCTGCTGTCTTACCAAGACCTGAACCGATGCCTCGACCTACGCGACGCTTCGCGTGAGTTGAGCCTTCTGCTGGCTTGATTGTATTTAGTTGAATGTCCGACATAGTGTTTCCTTTCAGACTTCCGAGACGGTTAGTAGGTAATCCACCTTGCGGATCATGCCTCGCACCTCGGGCGTGTCGACGAGTACTCGCGAACTATTCAAACCTCGTAGTCCAAGGCCACGAACCGTAGCTCGATGGGACTCCTTGGTTCCGATGGTAGAGCGCACGAGCGTCACTTTAATTTGCTTATCTGCCATGACTTATCCCACAATCTCTTCGACCGACTTGCCACGCTTAGCGGCAATTTCGGACGGTGTAACAGCGGCACGAAGACCATTTAACGTGGCACGGACTAAGTTGTAAGGGTTGCTTGAACCCAAACTCTTAGCAACGACGTTGCGCACACCCATGACTTCAAAAATTGCTCGCATTGGACCGCCAGCAATAACGCCCGTACCTTCTGCTGCTGGTGCAATCAATACGCGTGACGCACCGTGACGTCCAACGACCTGATGAAACACCGTGCCATTTTTCAAGGGCACTTTAAACAGTTCACGTCGGGCCTGCTCCATTGCTTTTTGAACGGCAACCGGCACTTCACGTGCTTTGCCTTTACCCATGCCAACGCGCCCGTCACCATCACCAACAACGGTTAGCGCGGCAAAGCTCATGGTGCGACCACCTTTAACTACTTTGCTGACTCGGTTTACCGCGATCATTTTCTCGCGAAAACCGTCGTCGCGCTCTTCCGCAGCACTCTTGCCTTGTGATTTAGCCATTTGACATATCCTCGCTTAAAACTTAAGACCGGCTTCACGAGCCGCCTCAGCCAACGCTTTCACGCGGCCGTGGTATCGAAATCCTGAACGGTCAAAAGCGACTAGCTCTATTCCCGCTGCTTTTGCTTTTTCTGCAACCCGCTTACCAACCAAGCTGGCTGCTGCAGCGTTACCGCCGCGGCCTGTTTGCCCTGACAACTGCTGGCGAACCTCAGGCTCGACGGTAGATGCGGTTACCAAAACTTTCCCGCCTTCAGGCGACATAATGGTGGCGTATATATGCTGGTTAGAACGAAACACTGTAAGTCGGTTCACGCGCAACTCGCTAATCTTTCTGCGAGTTGGAATCGCGCGACGCAAACGACTAATTTTCTTATCCATAATCTTTCCTCGTCGGCGCGGTTATTTCTTCTTGGTTTCTTTAATCGCCACCCGTTCGTCGGAATAGCGAACACCCTTACCCTTGTAGGGCTCTGGGGGACGATACGCCCGAATCTCGGCAGCGACTTGGCCAACCACTTGTTTATCAACGCCTTTCAAAACCAATTCTGTTTGAGAAGGGCACTCTGCCTGGACACCTTGTGGCAGCGGGTGAAATACGTCATGCGAAAAGCCTAGCTGAAGCTTGACTTGCTCGCCTTGTATCTGCGCACGATAACCCACACCAATCAGGTTGAGCCTACGCTCAAAACCTTTACTAACACCGGTCACCATATTTGCGACAAGTGCTCGTATGGTGCCTGACATGGCTTTTGCATGACCAGAGTCATTAGCAACGATGAATGACAATTTACCGCCATCCTCATTCACAACCACGTCGCCAGTTAAAGCTTGCGATAGCGATCCCATAGGGCCTTTAACCGTAATGGAATCTGGTCCGATGGTCGCCTCAACGCCCTTAGGCAATTCGACGGGATATTTAGCAATACGTGACATTTGTTTCTCCTTAAGCCACGTAGCAGAGCACTTCACCACCAACCCCGGTCGCCCGAGCTTTGCGGTCAGTCATCACACCACGAGATGTTGAAACAATAGCCACACCCAAACCATTCATAACGTGCGGAATGTTGGTGCGTCCCTTATATATACGTAACCCTGGGCGCGATACGCGCTCAATACGTTCGATAACAGGCCGTCCGGCGTAATACTTAAGCTCAATTTCGAGCTCCGGCTTAGTCTGTGTACCTTTAACCTCGAAGCCATCTATATAGCCCTCGTCTTTTAAGACGTTGGCAATGGCCACTTTTACCTTTGAGCAAGGCATGGTTACTGTGGGTTTGTCCACCTGCTGCGCATTACGAATGCGTGTCAGCATATCGGCGATTGGATCGCTCATGCTCATATTCTATTCTCCTACCAGCTGCCCTTGGTCACGCCGGGAATTTCTCCCTTCATGGCCAAATCGCGCAATTTGTTGCGAGCCAAACCGAACTTACGGAATACACCGCGGGGCCGGCCAGTGATCGCGCAGCGGCTACGCTGGCGAGTGGGGTTTGAATTACGAGGCAATTGCTGCAACTTCAGACGCGCCTCATAACGCTCTTCGTCCGACTTGGACATATCGTCGATGATCGCCTTGAGCGCCAATCTTTTGGCAGAATACTTCTCTGCCAACTTGACGCGCTTGATGTCTCGATTAATTAATGAAAGTTTTGCCACGTCATCGCCCTCTTAGTTGCGAAACGGGAAACTGAAGGCATTCAGTAAAGCCCTAGCTTCTTCGTCTGTCTTTGCTGTTGTGGTGATACTGATGTTCATACCACGCAACGTATCAATTTTGTCGTACTCAACTTCTGGAAAGATGATCTGTTCTTTAACGCCAACGTTGTAGTTACCACGACCATCAAACGCCTTACCTGAAATGCCTCGGAAATCGCGTACACGCGGCAGGGCAACATTGATAAAACGATCCAGAAATTCGTACATACGGCGACCACGCAGAGTCACCATGCAACCAATTGGGTAGTCTTCGCGAATTTTGAAACCAGCGATTGACTTACGTGTCTTGGTTACCACTGGCTTTTGGCCAGCGATTTTTGTCATATCTGAAACCGCATGTTCGATGACTTTTTTGTCAGCCACGGCCTCTGAAATGCCCATATTCAGGGTGATCTTTGTAATGCGCGGCACTTCCATGATGCTCTTGTATTTAAACTGCTCTACAAGCGCCGGCGCTATTGTCTTAAGAAACTGCTCTTGCAAACGTGCCATTTTGATTCTGCTCCTTACGCCTTGGCGCCAACAGGCTCGCCGCTTGACCGGTAAACCCGTACTTTGCGTCCTTCTAGCTCTTGGATACCGACGCGGTCAGCCTTGCCCGTTGCTGGATTGAAGATAGCAACATTGGAAATGTGGACTGGCAATGACTTCTCAATAATGCCGCCAGTGGTTCCTTGCATAGGGTTTGGGCGCGTGTGCTTCTTAACGACGTTGATGCCTTCAACGAGCACGTGCTCTGGGCCAACTCTCGCCAAGACGGTGCCGCGACGAGTTTTATCTCGTCCCGTCAACATGATGACTTCATCGCCCTTACGGATCTTTTCCATACCTTGCCCCTTTACAGCACTTCAGGCGCTAACGACACGATCTTCATGAACCGCTCTGTGCGCAACTCTCGCGTCACAGGGCCGAAGATGCGAGTGCCAATAGGCTCAAGCTTTGCGTTTAACAAAACCGCGGCGTTTCCACCAAAGCGGATGAGTGAACCGTCTTTGCGACGCACACCTTTTGCCGTGCGGACGACAACGGCGTTGTAGATCTCGCCTTTCTTAACTCGCCCGCGTGGAGCGGCGTCTTTGACGCTGACTTTGATAATGTCGCCGATGGCGGCATAGCGTCGCTTTGAGCCGCCCAGCACTTTAATGCACATAACAGCGCGTGCACCAGTGTTGTCGGCCACGTTAAGCGTGGTCTGCATTTGAATCATGATTTTTCCTGTTCCAACTTAATCTACCGCATTATGCGTGTCGACCAGTTTTGGTCCCGTCAGGCTTTTACACCCTGGGTGAAATCCGTTTAATTTGCCTACAAGGCTTTGGGCTTTTTAGTCAGTCCATTACCTTGCCGACGTTTACTTTTCATGCGCAATTACTGCGCCTTGCTTCAAACTATTACTGCTGCACAGTTGTTACAGTGCTTTTTAAACTGAGCTACCCTTTTCGGGACTTACCTGCTTCCCTTTGGTTATTCCGTGTTTCTGACCCTGCCTTAGCATTGCCTTTCAACGGTTCGATAGCTCTAGCTAACTTTCCCTTTCCCTTCATCGCTATCAGTGATCTTTTTGACTTCGATCGTTTCGTTAAGCTTGTTCTAAGCCCTTTGAATTGACAGTTTCCTTGGGAAAGCCTTGCATTCTAGTACGAACTTCTAATGAGCGCAAGCCACTTCGCCCTTTTTTCGTAACTTTCTCACTTTCTCTGAAGAAACAGCAAGAATTTAGGACTTCATCGCTCCTCAAGCACATGCTTGTTTGTTGTTTTATCCTTAATGTCTATACCGCCATCCATGAGCACGGTCTCTGCTTTTGGTTATGACGTTTCTTTATGGTCACTATTTCGCTAGACTAAGATCAGACTGGTATTTTTTTCCAATGACAACTAAAAGAGACTCCTATGTATCAAAAGCTTTCGCTCTATATTGACGGTCAGTTTATTGACGCTGACGGCCGTAAAACACAGGAAATCATCAATCCCGCAAACCGCGAAGTGATTGGTCAGTTACCTCACGCGACTGCCTCGGACCTCGATGCAGCATTAAATGCCGCTCAGAAAGCGTTCGTTTCATGGAAAAAGTCCTCCCCAATAGAGCGCTCCACTATTTTACGTAAGGTGGCACAACTAACCCGTGATCGTGCAACTGACATTGCTCGAAATATGACCCTAGACCAAGGCAAGCCACTAGCGGAATCACTAGGAGAGTTGGTCTCATGCGCTGATCACGCAGATTGGCATGCTGAAGAGTGCCGTCGCATTTACGGTCGTGTGATTCAACCGCGTAACCCTAATGTTCGTCAATTTGTTCTCAAGGAGCCGATTGGCGTATGTGTCGCCTTCACCCCTTGGAACTTTCCTTATAACCAGGCCATCCGTAAGGTTGCAGCGGCTATCGGTGCCGGTTGTACGATAGTGCTTAAAGGTCCAGAGGATTCACCGAGTGCTGTCATGGCAATTGCGCAGATGTTTCATGATGCGGGTTTGCCACCCGGCGTGTTGAACTTAGTGTGGGGTGATCCACCTACAATTTCAGAACACCTAATCACCTCACCGATTACCCGTAAAGTTTCTTTTACTGGCTCTGTTCCTGTCGGCAAGCAACTGGCAAGTCTCGCAGGAGCCCATATGAAACGTGTCACCATGGAGTTAGGCGGCCACTCTCCCGTACTTGTTTTTGATGACGCTGATATTGAAAAAGCCGCACACATGCTCGCCAAATTTAAGATACGTAACGCCGGGCAAGTCTGTGTTTCACCAACTCGCTTTTACGTTCAGAGCAAAGCCTATGATAAGTTTTTATCCGCGTTCACGGATACTCTTTCAAAAATTAAGATGGGTGACGGTCTTGAAGAAGGCATTGAAATGGGCCCACTGGCTCATGAGCGTCGAGTACCTGCAATCGGCCGATTTGTAGATGATGCCCGTGAAAGAGGCGCTAAAGTAGTTCTTGGTGGAGACGCTCAGTTAGAGACTGGTTTTTTCTTCCCACCCACAGTGATCACTGATTTACCAGACGACTCGATGCTGATGACCCAAGAGCCCTTTGGTCCTGTGGCACCAGTCGTCAGATTTGACGACGTTGATGATGTCATTAAGCGGGCCAATAGTCTGCCATTTGGCTTGTCGTCGTATGTGTTCACGAATTCTTTGCAAACAGCCACACGTGTTTCTAACGAGCTTGAAGCAGGTATGGTCAATATCAATCACTTTGGTAGTGCCTTACCTGAAACGCCTTTTGGTGGCATTAAAGAGAGTGGTATAGGAAGTGAAGGAGGTAGCGAGACGTTTGACGGCTATCTAGTCACTAAGTTTGTGACACACGTCTGAATTTAAAAAAGCACAGCTCTTAATGAGCTGTGCTTTTTCATAAATCAAAAATTGATGGAACTATATACTGATCGTTAAATAATTCGAGCGGCCTCAACCAATCTCATTGCACGCCAAGACTTGTCTTTAGAAACTGGACGTGTTTCCGCAATTTCAACGGTATCGCCTTGCTTGAACTCATTGGTCTCATCATGGGCTTTGTACTTAGCTGTACGCATGACGACTTTGCCAAGCAATGGATGCTTAACACGGCGCTCGACGATCACGACAATCGTCTTGTCCATTTTATCGCTGACAACTTTACCGACTAATTTACGTTGACGTTTTGCTGTCTTTTCTTGAGTATCTGTCATTTTTTCAGACTCCAGCTTTCTGAGTCAGAATAGTACGAACACGAGCGATATCTCGGCGAACCTTCTGAATCTGGCTATTATTTGTGAGTTGCTGGGTCGCTTTTTGCATGCGCAAGCCAAACTGGGCTTTCAGCAAACTATCAAGCTCTTCACGCAATTCGCCCACGTCTTTGGTGTGGAGTTCACTTGCTTTCATGTCGATTCCTTTAGAGGTCGCCTCAAGCGCCTAAGTGGCGCGAGACGAAGGTCGTGGAAATCGGCAGCTTAGCGGCAGCTAGGCGGAACGCCTCTCGTGCCATTTCTTCGCTGACGCCTTCCATTTCGTATAGGACTTTACCTGGCTGAATCTCAGCAACCCAATATTCAGGATTACCTTTACCGTTACCCATACGCACTTCCGCGGGTTTTTGTGAGATGGGCTTGTCTGGGAAAATCCTGATCCAGATACGTCCACCGCGTTTGATATGACGGTTGATCGCACGACGAGCCGATTCAATTTGACGCGCCGTTAATCGACCACGACCGGTTGCCTTCAGACCAAACTCACCAAACGACACACTCGCTCCGCGAGTGGCCAAACCAGTGTTTCGACCTTTCTGTTCTTTCCGGTATTTTCTACGTGAAGGTTGCAGCATCTTTATTCTCCTTCGGGTGCTGGCGTAGCCGCTGTTTCTGCCGCGGCTGGTGCGGCTTCAGCAGCAGCCGGCTTACGCGCACCGCGTGTACGGCTAGCGGGTCGGCTACCAGGCTTACCGTCTGGACGGTCGCCACGTGGAGCGCGACGTGGACGTCGCTCTTCTTCGCGTGGAGTTACAACTTCAACTGGCATATCACCGTTAGGCAATATGTCACCTTTGTAAACCCAGACTTTAATGCCAATCAAGCCGTAAGTGGTGTGTGCTTCGGCTGTACCGTAGTCAATCATTGCGCGCAATGTATGCAAAGGCACACGGCCTTCGCGTACCCGTTCCGTACGTGCAATTTCAATGCCATTTAGACGGCCAGCACTCATGATTTTGATGCCTTGAGCACCAAGTCGCATTGCATTTTGCATGGCGCGCTTCATCGCGCGACGGAACATAATGCGCTTTTCTAGCTGTTGGGCAATTGAATCGGCGATTAGCTGAGCATCGGTTTCTGGCTTGCGAATTTCTTCGATATTGACGTGAACAGGCACACCCATCAACTTTTGAAGGTCTGACTTCAGGTTCTCAATATCCTCGCCACGCTTACCAATGACCACACCTGGACGTGCTGAATATACAGTGATGCGTGCATTTTTAGCTGGACGCTCAATAACAACGCGCCCAACGGATGCACTTTTCAGCTTGCGCTTCAAATACTCGCGTACCCGAATGTCAGAAGCCAAAAGACCACTAAAGTCTTTATCAGCTGCATACCAGCGGGATGACCAATTACGGGTTACTGCGAGACGGAACCCAATCGGGTTAATTTTCTGACCCATCGTGACTCCTTAAGCGCCGACCTTGACTGTGATATGACATGTCTGTTTTTCGATTTGATTGCCACGGCCTTTGGCTCGGGCAGAAAATCGCTTCATAGACTGTGCCTTATCGACAAAAATCGTGGTGACCTTCAATTCATCAATGTCAGCACCATCATTGTGCTCTGCATTGGCAATTGCTGATTCCACGGCCTTTTTCAAGATACCGGCGGCCTTCTTGTTTGTGAAGGTGAGGATGTTCAACGCCTGAGCCACTGATTTGCCGCGGATCAAATCCGCAACTAAGCGTGTCTTTTGCGCTGAAATATGCACCCCACGGATTATCGCTGTGGTTTCCATGGCTTACCTCTTCGCCTTCTTGTCGGCTACGTGACCCTTAAACGTACGGGTCAGCGCAAACTCGCCGAGCTTGTGTCCCACCATGTTCTCGTTGATATACACGGGAACGTGTTGGCGACCGTTATGCACGGCTATGGTCAACCCGATAAATTCGGGCAAAATGGTTGAACGGCGCGACCAGGTCTTGATCGGCTTTTTCCCTTTTTCGGCAATCGACTCATCTACCTTCTTTAATAGATGAGAATCAACGAATGGGCCTTTCTTGATCGAACGTGACATGATTCGGCCTCTTACTTACGCTTGCGACGCTGGACGATCATATTGTTCGTCCGCTTGTTGCGACGGGTCTTATAACCCTTCGATGGTGTGCCCCATGGGCTGACTGGTTCCTGCGCTTCACCCGTACGACCCTCACCACCACCGTGGGGGTGATCGATTGGGTTCATAGCAACGCCGCGAACCGTTGGGCGAATACCGCGCCAGCGCATGGCACCCGCTTTACCAATCTGACGCAAGCTATGTTCTTCGTTACCGACTTCGCCAATTGTCGCGCGACACTCAATGTGTACACGACGAACTTCGCCGGAACGTAAACGAACCTGCGCGTAGGTACCTTCGCGAGCCAGGAGAACCGCTGAAGCTCCTGCTGAACGAACCATTTGTGCACCCTTACCCGGGATCATTTCAACGCAGTGAATCGTTGTACCGACTGGAATATTACGAATCGGCAATGTATTACCAGCCTTAATAGGGGCCTCGATACCAGAGATCAGTGTGGCGCCAACTTGTAACCCGCGTGGCGCAATGATGTACTTACGCTCACCGTCTGCGTAGCAAAGTAAAGCAATGTGTGCAGAACGGTTAGGGTCATACTCAAGACGCTCAACTTTTGCTGGAATGCCATCTTTGTTACGACGGAAATCCACCAAACGGTAGTGCTGTTTGTGGCCGCCACCGCGGTGACGAATGGTTATGTGTCCGTTATTGTTACGGCCAGAACCACGTGTTTTTTTCTCAACTAGAGATGCTTCAGGTGCACCCTTGTGTAGTGAAGGGGTGACAACCTTTAGTAATCCCCGGCGGCCGGGCGAGGTAGGTTTGGCTTTTAACAAAGGCATTTAATTGACCTCCGCAAAGTTGAGCTCTTGTCCAGCCTTCAAAACAACATACGCCTTGCGTTCATTGCTACGACGACCAACAAAGCGTCCAAAGCGTTTTTCCTTGCCTTTGCGATTTAGCACTTGCACGGAATCTACTTCGACTTTAAACAGCAGCTCAACAGCTGCTTTAATTTCTGGCTTAGTTGCGTCTGGGGCGACTCTAAAAGCTATTTGGTTATTGTTTTCAGCAACTTGCGTGGCTTTTTCAGTCACAATTGGTGCCAATAACACTTGCATTAAGCGATCGTTATTCATCCGAGCATCTCCTCGAGTTGAGCGATTGCCGGTTTCGTGATCAACACATTTTTGTAGTGAATCAACGACAGCGGATCTGCGTATCGTGGCTCTACCACTGCAACGTGGGGTAGATTCCGTGTCGCTAAGTAAACGTTTTCGTCAACTGTGTCAGTAATGATCAAGACCGAATCCATTCCCATGCTACGAAGCTTTTCAGCTGCAAGTTTGGTTTTGGGGGACTCAAGTGTGAACGTGTCGACGATTGAAATCCGATCCTCACGAGCAAGCTGAGACAAGATTGACCGGATACCTGCACGGTACATTTTCTTGTTAACTTTCTGCGCAAAATTTTCTTCAGGCGAATTAGGGAAGATACGACCACCCCCACGCCACAAAGGTGAAGAAGTCATACCTGCACGAGCTCTACCAGTGCCTTTTTGACGAAATGGCTTTTTAGTAGAGTGACGAACTTCTGCACGATCTTTCTGAGCACGGTTACCTGACCGAGCGTTGGCTTGAAAAGCCACCACTATCTGGTGAATAAGAGCTTCGTTAAAGTCGCGTGCAAACACCGTGTCAGGTGCATTGAACTTTTCGGCAGACTGGCCGTTATCATTTAGGAGCTTGATATCCATGACTTAGGCTCCCTTCTTTGGTTGCGCCTTGACGGCAGGGCGAACAACAATATCTGCACCGGCGTGGCCAGGAACAGCACCCTTAACCATCAACAAACCACGCTCAGCGTCTACACGAACGACGTCAAGGTTTTGTGTTGTGCGAGTTACATCACCTAAGTGACCAGCCATGCGCTTACCCGGAAAAATTCGACCGGGGTCTTGTGCTTGACCGATTGAACCTGGCGCGCGGTGCGACACGGAGTTACCGTGAGAGGCTCTCTGGGATGAAAAGTGGTGTCGCTTGATGGCGCCAGCAAAACCTTTACCGATCGTGGTTCCGGTAACGTCGACTTGCTGACCTGCTTCAAACACGGTCTCAACACCAATAACAGCACCAGGTGCAAACTCAGAAGCACGGGCTGGGTCTAAGCGGAACTCTTTTAAGACACTTCCGGATTCAACACCTGCTTTTGCGAAGTGTCCGGCCAGTGGTTTTGAGACTCGTGAAGCACGACGGGCGCCGAACGTCACTTGGATGGCTGCATAGCCGTCCGAGTCTTGCGACTTTACTTGGGTAACGCGATTGTTCGACACGTCTAGCACAGTCACGGGGATGGACTCACCATCATCCGTAAATACGCGAGTCATGCCGACCTTGCGACCCACCAAGCCGAGCCGATGAGCGGCAGGCGTAGGTGTCGATTTCGACATCATATTCTCCCGGGTTTTACCCGATTCCCGACTTCGATTGGCCGGGGCTTAATAAACATTCGATCGATTTTTAACCCGTAGGTTTAGAATCGTCGAACAACTTTTTTGTTCGCATTGTTTAGCGAGTCGTGCATATTAGCATGCAGATGCCCGTTCGCACAAGGCGATCGGTGTTGATTTCTTACTGAAGTGCAATTTCAACATCAACGCCTGCGGGCAAATCTAAACGCATCAAAGCGTCAACTGTTTTGTCAGTTGGATCAACTATATCCATCAAGCGTTGATGGGTACGCATCTCTAGCTGATCACGTGATGACTTGTTTACGTGAGGTGAACGCAATACATCATAGCGACGGATACGTGTTGGGAGTGGCACTGGACCACGAACCACTGCACCTGTGCGTTTAGCCGTATCGACAATCTCAGCAGCCGACTGATCAATCAGTTTATAGTCAAACGCTTTCAGGCGAATGCGGATCTTTTGATTTTTCATTTTCAATTCCAAAGAGCAATGTACGGTGGCTAGGAGGCCTAGCCACCACTGCGTTTACTTCAAGATAGAAGAGACGACGCCGGCGCCGACGGTACGTCCGCCTTCGCGAATGGCAAAGCGCAAGCCTTCTTCCATAGCGATGGGTGCGATCAGCTTGACCGTCATGGCCACGTTATCGCCTGGCAACACCATCTCTTTATCGGCTGGCAAGTCGATCGAGCCCGTAACGTCTGTCGTACGGAAGTAAAACTGCGGACGGTAGCCGTTAAAGAATGGCGTGTGACGTCCACCTTCTTCCTTGGACAGAATGTACACCTCTGCGGTGAACTCCGTGTGTGGCAAGATCGAACCGGGCTTGGCCAACACTTGACCGCGCTCGACTTCTTCACGCTTGGTGCCACGCAACAAGATACCCACGTTATCGCCTGCCTGACCTTGGTCGAGCAACTTGCGGAACATCTCCACTCCCGTGCACGTGGTCTTTAACGTGTCGTGAATGCCGATGATCTCAATTTCTTCGCCTACTTTCACAATCCCGCGCTCGATTCGGCCCGTGACCACTGTGCCGCGTCCTGAAATCGAGAACACGTCCTCAACAGGCATCAAAAACGTTCCGTCAACGGCACGCTCTGGTGTTGGAATGTACGTGTCTAGCGCGTCAGCCAACTTGTAAATCGCGGCCTCGCCCAAATCGCCCGTATCACCTTCCAACGCCTTAAGCGCTGAGCCAGTCACGATCGGGGTGTCATCGCCTGGGAAATCGTACTTCGAGAGCAACTCGCGCACTTCCATTTCCACGAGCTCTAACAGCTCGGCATCATCAACCATGTCGGCTTTGTTCAAAAACACCACGATGTAAGGCACACCAACCTGGCGTGACAACAAAATGTGCTCTCGTGTCTGAGGCATCGGACCGTCTGCGGCTGACACCACCAAGATCGCGCCGTCCATCTGCGCTGCACCCGTGATCATGTTCTTGACATAGTCAGCGTGGCCTGGGCAATCAACGTGCGCATAGTGACGGGTGTCGGTCTCGTACTCAACGTGCGCGGTGTTGATCGTAATACCGCGGGCTCGCTCCTCGGGCGCGGCATCAATCGCTGCGTAGTCCTTGGCCTCGCCTCCGAACTTGCGCGACAACACTGTCGTGATCGCCGCTGTCAATGTCGTCTTGCCGTGATCAACGTGACCAATCGTGCCCACGTTTACGTGGGGCTTGGTACGCTCAAACTTGCCTTTTGCCAT